>NZ_JBNCKT010000010.1:0-84278 GCF_049841675.1 Micromonospora sp. DT4 | reverse complement strand
GTGGTCGCCCACCAGTCGGCGAAGGCCAGTTTCGAGCAGGGATCGACCACCCGGTTGAGGGTGGCCAACGCCAGATAGGTGCCCACACTGGCACCCGCGTCGGCGCGGCGGGCTCCGACCAGGCCGTCCACGATGCCCGCCAGGTCCAGCCGCTGCAGCATCACCCACACCGCGGCCACGTCCCCGAACGCCTGATGCCGCGTACGTTCCGGCATGATCTGCGCATCGCTGGCGTCCATGGCCGCGGCGACGTCGGTGGCCGAACCCAGATAGCGTTCGGAGACCATCTTCGGCTTGCCGTCGATCCGGGCCATCTCACGCAGGTACCAGTACGTCTTACCCGCGACCCGCTTCGCGTACAGACTGGCCACAGGTCCACTTTAGGTCATACGCATTTCCGTACCCGAAAGCACTCCCGGGGCAAAGGATCCGTGCAGCTCAACCCTCATGTCGCCGAACCCCGCATCCCCTCAAGATCAACTTATCTAGGAAACTCGGGCTAGCGCGTCGGCCCGTCCGCCACCGGCGACCTCGGCGGAGCCGCCGTCACCGGCCCGGCGAACCGCGGCCGCCGCCACCGGCTCGGCGAGCCGCGCCCGCTCAGGGCGGTGCGCGCCATCCGGCCGCCGGAGGCGGTCCGGACCGGCCGAGCCTCACGGTTGACTCAGTAAGACGGTAGGAAATACCGACATGACTGAGACGCCCCTTCCCGGCATGTGGATGGGCCTTGACGCTGACGAAGGCCTGGCCCAGTCTTCCTACCAAGTAAGTAGGAAAACTGCGGATTGGATGGACGATGAGACGGCTCCCCCTGCGCCGGTTGGTCACCCTGGCCACCCTCGCCGCCCTCGGCGCGGCGACCCTGGGCAGCACCGCCGCGTGCGGCGACGACAGCGAGGGCGCGGGGGGCGGCTCCGGCCCGGTGACCCTGCGGCTCGGCTACTTCCCCAACATCACCCACGCGCCGGCCGTCGTCGGCGTGGAGAAGGGCATCTTCGCCGAGAAGCTCGGCGCCGACGTCAAGCTGGAACCGAAGACCTTCAACGCCGGCCCGGCCGCCATCGAGGCCGTCTTCTCCGGAGCGCTGGACGCGACCTACATCGGCCCGAACCCCACCGTCAACGCGTTCTCGAAGTCCAAGGGCGAGGCCGTCCGGGTCGTCTCCGGCGCCGCCTCCGGAGGCGTGGCGCTGGTCGTCAAGCCCGGCATCAACGGACCGCAGGACCTCAAGGGCAAGAAGGTCGCCACCCCGCAGCTCGGTAACACCCAGGACGTGGCCGTCCGCTACTGGCTCAAGCAGCAGGGGCTGACCACCACCAAGGAGGGCGGCGGCGACGTGAAGATCGTGCCGCAGGAGAACGCCCAGACGGTGGAGACGTTCAGCAGCGGCGCGATCGACGCCGCCTGGGTACCCGAGCCGTTCGTGTCCCGGCTGGTCAACGCCGGCGGCAAGGTGCTCGTCGACGAACGGGACCTGTGGCCGGACAAGAAGTTCGTCATCACCAACCTGCTGGTCAGCACCAAGTTCCTCAAGGCACACCCGGACGTGGTGCAGAAGCTGGTCGACGGCCAGGTCGCCGCGAACGAGTTCGTCAACAGCAAGCCGGACGAGGCCCAGCAGGCCATCTCCGACGCGATCGGCAAGATCACCGGCAAGCCGCTCGACCTCAAGCTGATCAAGCAGGCGTGGCCGACGTTGGAGTTCACCAACGACCCGATCGCCACCTCCCTCAAGGCCGGGCTCGACCACGCCGTCGAGGTCAAACTCACCGAGCCCGTCGACCTCAAGGGCCTGTACGACCTGACCTACCTCAACAAGTCGCTCAAGGCGGCCGGCAAGCCCGAGGTCACCCAGCCATGACGTCGACCACGACGACGCCGCAGAGCGCGACCACGACGGTCGCGCTCTCCGGCGTGACCAAGGTGTACGGACGCGGGGCGGGCGCCGTACTGGCCCTGGACGGGGTCTCCCTCGACGTCGCGCCGGGCGAGTTCGTCTGCCTCGTCGGCGCGTCCGGCTGCGGCAAGAGCACGCTGCTCAACCTGGTCGCCGGTCTGGACCGTCCCAGCGGCGGCGAGATCGGCATCGCCGGTGGCGCCACCCCGGGGCTGATGTTCCAGGAACCGGCGCTGTTCCCCTGGCTGACCGTCGAGGCCAACGTGGAGGTGCCGCTCAAGTTGCGCGGCCTCTCCCGCGCCGAACGCCGCGACCGGGTGGCCGAGCTGCTGCGCACGGTGCACCTGGCCGAGTTCGGCCGCAAGCGTCCCCACCAACTGTCCGGCGGGATGCGGCAGCGGGTCGCACTGGCCCGCACCCTGGCCCTGGACACGCCGGTACTGCTGATGGACGAGCCGTTCGGCGCGCTGGACGCCATGACCCGCGACATCCTGCACGACGAGCTGGAACGCATCTGGTCCGAGCGCCAGCTCTCGGTCCTGTTCGTCACACACAACGTCCGTGAGGCCGCCCGGCTGGCCGACCGCATCATCCTGCTCTCCAGCCGCCCCGGCCGGATCATCTACTCCGCCGAGGTGGACATCCCACGGCCACGACGGATCGACTCCCCCGAGGTCGCCGCGATCGCCGCCGAGGTGACCGAACGACTGCGTACGGAGGTGGGCCGCCATGGCCAGTGACACCCTCACCAGCACCGCGCGTAGCGATGCGGAGATCACCGGACTGGACGCGCTGGAGATCGCCGGCCGGGAGAAGGAGGTCTCCCGGGGAACCCGGCTCTGGGCCGCCACCTGGCCCAAGCTCGCCGCGCTGGCCATCGCCATCCTCGCCTGGCAGGTGGTGGTCTGGTCAGGCTGGAAGCCGCCGTACTCCCTGCCGGGCCCGCTGGTCGTCGGCCGCGAGCTGGTCACCCAGGCCGAGGGCCCGCAGCTCTGGGAGGGCCTGCTCACCACGCTGCGCCGAGCGGCCGTCGGGTACGTCTTCTCGGTCGCCGTCGGCCTGCTCCTGGGTCTCGCGGTGGCCCGGTCCACGGTGCTGCGCGCCGCCATCGGCTCGATGATCACCGCGTTGCAGACCATGCCGTCGATCGCCTGGTTCCCGCTGGCCATCCTGCTGTTCGAGCTGAGCGAGAAGGCGATCTTCTTCGTGGTGGTGCTCGGCGCCGCGCCGTCCATCGCCAACGGTGTGATCTCCGGCGTGGACTACGTACCACCGCTGCTGCTGCGTGCCGGCCGCAACCTGGGTGCACGCGGGCTCAACCTCTACCGGTACGTGATCGCACCGGCCGCGTTGCCGGCGATCGTCGCGGGCCTCAAGCAGGGTTGGGCGTTCTCCTGGCGGAGTCTGATGGCCGGCGAACTGATCGTGGTCGGCATCTCGCAGACCTCGCTCGGCGCGCAGCTCACCTACTCCCGGGAGCTGTCCGACGCGCCGTGGCTGCTCTCCACGATGATCGTCATCCTGGTGCTCGGTCTGGTCGTGGACGCGGCGTTCGGCGCGGCCGACAAGGCGATCCGCCGTCGTTGGGGCGTACTGGACCAGGCTGGTCAGTGAGGTGTACGTCTCCGCGCGCAGCGACTACGCGCTCCGGGCGATGCTCGCCGTCGCCGCCGCCGTGCCCGGCGGCGACGCGGACGCTGGCACCGCCGAGCTGGTGAAGGCGGGCAACCTGGCCGAGGTACAAGAGATCCCGCTCAGCTTCCTCCAGGGCATCCTGCTCGACCTGCGCCGGGCCGGCCTGCTGTACAGCCACCGCGGCGCCGACGGCGGGTACGCGCTGACCAGGCCGGCCACCGAGATCACGGTCGGGGACGTGCTGCGCGCGGCCGGCGGGTCACTGACCACCGTGCGCGGCCTGCCGGCCGAGCGGGCCGGCTACCACGGGGTGGCCGCCGGGCTCACCGACGTCTGGCTGGCGGTGCACGGGGCGATCGCCACAGTCGTCGACAGCACCACCCTGGCGGACCTGCTCACCCACAACCAAACCCCCACCGCCCCCTGACCCCACCCTCCGCGATCTTGTACTTCCTGTCGTGGCAAAGGGGACGAATCGCTCACATCGGCTACCGATAGTGCAAGATCGGCGCGTTGTGCCGCGCGGGGCGACGCTGGTGCGGAAGCGGTGTGGTCGGACCGGTGCCCCGCCGGCCCGACCACACCTCGTACCGATCCTGACCGAGCCTGCCCCTCCGCCGGCGCCGGTCGGCCGGTCGCTGCTCAGCCCCGGTGCTCGACCGTCGGGCCGGAGCCCAGGTCGCCAGGACTGCGCAGCTCCACCAGACCGGCGGGCGCGTTGCCCGCCGTGGCGGCATGCCAGGGTCCGAAGGCCGCGACCATGGCGAGGAGCAACCCGGCGAGCCCGACCGCGACCACCGGGATCAGTTCGCGCAGGGCTCCCGAGCCGGCTTCGCCCGCCATGGCCACTCCTCCCCGTACCGGGTCCCCCGCCCGGCTCCCCCGCTGGTCAGCTTCGACCGCCGTGGGGCGGGGCACAGTCGGCCAGCCGACCCAATGGAGGCTGATTACCGATTCAGCCGAACGGTCAGATGGCGGAAGCATCACGCGGCGGCCGGACGGCGCGATGGAGCAGAGACGAACCGACCCGCCCAGCCGAAGCGGGACGGGTCGGTGACGTGCGGGAAGAGATCAGACCGTACGCGGGCGACGCGGGCGACGGGAGCGACCCGACGCGCGGTGCGCGGAGCGGGCGGCACCGTCCGTGGCCGAGCCACCGGCGGTCCGTCCCCGGTTGGCCGCCACCGGCGGCGCGGCGATGGTGACCGGCACACCGGAGGGCTCACGCGCCCCGGTGACCCGGACCAGCGCCTCGTCACCCGGGCGCACCTGGACCGACTGCGGCCTGATGCCGGCGGTGGCCATCAGCCGGGACACGTCGCGGCGCTGCTCGGGCAGGACCAGCGTCACCACCGAGCCGGACTCGCCGGCGCGGGCCGTCCGGCCACCCCGGTGCAGGTAGTCCTTCGCCTCGGTCGGCGGGTCCACGTTGACGACCATGTCGAGGCCGTCCACGTGGATGCCCCGGGCCGCCACGTCCGTGGCGACCAGGGCGGTCACCTGGCCGTTGCGGAACTGCTCCAGAATGCGGGTGCGCTGCGGCTGGGACTTGCCGCCGTGCAGCGCGGCGGCGCGTACACCCTTGGAGAGCAACTGGCGGGCGAGCCGGTCGGCCCGGTGCTTGGTCCCCATGAACAGGATGGTGCGGCCCTCACGGGCGGCGATCCGGGTCAACGCGTCGGGCTTGTCGAGCGCGTCGACGTGCAGCACGTGGTGGGTCATCGCGGTGACCGTGGCGGTGCCCGGGTCGACCGAGTGGGTCACCGGGCTGCTCAGGAAGCGGCGGACCAGCCGATCCACACCGCCGTCCAGGGTGGCGGAGAAGAGCATCCGCTGACCCTGCGGGGCGACCTGCTCCAGCAGCTTGGTCACCTGCGGCAGGAAACCCATGTCGGCCATCTGGTCGGCCTCGTCCAGCACGGTGATCTCGACCTGGTCGAGCCGGGCGTCGCCGCGGTTGATCAGATCGTGCAGCCGGCCGGGGGTGGCCACGACCACCTCGGCGCCGGCACGCAACGCGTCCGCCTGGCGCTGCAACGACAGCCCGCCGACGACTGTGGCGCAGCGCAGACCGACGGCGCGGGCGTACGGGGCCAGCGCGGTGGTCACCTGCTGCGCCAACTCCCGGGTCGGCACCAGCACCAGGGCAAGCGGACGACCCGGCCGGGCCTTGCGGCCGGCGGTACGCGAGAGCAGGGGGAGCCCGAAGGCGAGCGTCTTACCGGAGCCGGTACGACCCCGGCCGAGCACGTCCCGACCGGCGAGCGAGTCGGGCAGCGTGGCCGACTGGATCGGGAACGGCTCGGTGATGCCCTGCGCGGTCAGCGCGCTCAGCAGCGCCGGCGCCAGACCGGTTTGGGCAAAAGACGGAATAACTGTGGTCACGCAGAAGCCTTCCTCGACGCGGCACGTGTCGAGGGAGGGCGCCGAAGTCGGCGCTGTCAACCGGCGGCGCAAGCAGCCAGGACTCACAAGCACGAACCGATTGGAGTACGGGCCGGCCCGCCGCCGGGCCGCCACCTGCGGAGGCAGGCGGCGGCGAGGCGGGCCGGTCCCGTCACCGTCACACCCGGAGGGCGCGACAGGTAATGCTGACCGATCCGAAGATCAGATCGGGCGGATGTTCTCCGCCTGCGGGCCCTTCTGGCCCTGGGTCACCTCGAACTCGACCCGCTGGTTCTCGTCCAGGCTCCGGTAGCCGGAGGACTGGATCGCCGAGAAGTGGGCGAAGACGTCAGCGCCGCCGCCGTCCGGGGTGATGAAGCCGAAGCCCTTGTCAGCGTTGAACCACTTCACGGTGCCAATAGCCATGTGTTTCGTCTCCTTGACGGAACGTCGGACGCGCACTTGTTGCGTGCCCGAAGAGGAGCGCTCCGCGCGGGGATGCGCGAATCGCCTGTCGCTTCTGGTCGCCCCGCCCGGAGAGCTCCGGACACAACAAAGAGCGCCTGGGGCCACAATCCCGCCAGGCGCACACAGAGTCTCTGGTAACCAAAACTGCAACCCGGTCAACGTACCACGGATTTCCCGGTGGTGGTCAAACTTGGGCGGAATCCACGGGCAAGTGGGCGATCATGGCCGTGAGCCCGGTCACGTCCAGCAGGTCGGTCGGACGGACCGTGACCCCGTCCCGCACGTAGTGGAACGCCGCGCCCACCCGCTCGACCGGGACGCCGGCCAGCTCGGCCCAGGCCAGCCGGTACACGGCCAACTGCACCGCCGCCACATCCGCAGCCGGTCCGGTGGGACGCGCGCCGGTCTTCCAGTCGACCACGTCGAACCGGTCGCCCGGGCGGGCGAAGACCGCGTCCATCCGCCCCCGGACCACCACACCCGCGATCACCGTGGCGAACGGCACCTCCACCTCGACCGGCACCCGGTTGGCCCACTCGCTGGCCAGGAAGCGCCCCTGAAGCTCGACCAGCGCCTCGTCCGGCGCGGCGTCCGCGTCCGCCGCGCCCGGCAGCTCGTCCAGGTCCAGCAACCGGTCGGCGCCGAAACGCTGCTCCAGCCAGGCGTGGAAGGCGGTGCCCCGGCGGGCGTACGGGTTGGGCTCGGTGGGCACCGGGCGGCGCAGCGTACGGGCCAGCGCCGCCGGGTCACGCCGCAACGCCACCAACTGGGTGACGCTCAGCTGCCCGGGCAGGACCACCTCGACCGCGCCGGAGAGCCGGGTCAGCTCGGCCCGCTCGGCCAGCAGCAGGTCCGCCTCACGCCGCCAGCGGTCCACCTCCGGATCGGGCTCCTCGACCGGCTCGGCGTTCGAGCCGGTCGACGGCACCGGCCCGACCGGCCCGGGTAGCGCCGAGGCCGGACCGTCGGTCATCAGCCGGCGGACCAGCCCGGCGGCCTCGGCCAGCGCCGGCCGGCGGCCACCCAGCGGGTCGGCCGGCCACTCCGCGCGGAGCACCACCTCGGCCGTCGGGTTCGTGGCGTCCGGGGTGGGCTCCGGCGCCCACGCGTCGACCAGGTGCCCGGGGCCGCCGTCCAGACAGGCGTCGTACACCTCGCGCAGGAAGACCGACGGACCTCGCGGTCGCTTCGTGCCCTCCCCCCACCAGTACCCGGAGCAGAGCAGCAGCCGGCGTGGCCGGGTGACCGCGACGTACGTCAGCCGGCGCTCCTCCCGCTCGTCGTGGGCCCGCCAGGCGTCGGTGAAGTCGGCCACCGCCCGGGCCACGGCACGCTGGTCGGCGGCCTCGTCGAGCGCCAGCTCGGGCAACCCGTCGGCGTCGCCGCGCAGCGGGAACGGCAGTACGCCCAGACCGCCCAGCCAGTGGTCGGAGTTGCGCACCGGCCCGGGCCACGAGCCGCGGCACAGACCGGCCACCGCCACCACGTCCCACTCCAGGCCCTTGGCGGCGTGCGCGGTGACCACCTGCACCGCGCCCTCCACGACCTCGACCTCGCCCGGAGCGAGACCGCGCTCCTCGTCCTCGGCCGCGGCCAGGTAGGACAGGAAGCCGGACAGCGTCGCGCCGGGCGTCTCCCCGCTGAAGCGGGCCGCCACGTCGGCCAGGGCGTCCAGGTGACCCCGCGCCAGGCCGGCGTCGCCCGCGCCGTCACGTCCGGCGCGCACGGCGACCTCCACGTCCAGGCCGATGGTCCGCTCGATGTCCGCGATCAGATCCGGCAGCGGCTGGTCCAACCGGTAGCGCAGCAGCGCCAGCTCCATGCCATACGCCCGCAGCCGTGCGAACCCCTCCGCCGAGTACGCCTGCGCCGGGCCGAGATCGGCCAAGGCCTCCACCAGGGTCGCCTCGTCCAGCAGGTCGGGGCTGATGTCCGCGGTGTCGTCGGCCGCCACCTGCCGGCGGGCGTTCGCGATGCCCCGCGCCCGCCGGTGCAACGCCACCAGATCACGCGGCCCGATCCGCCACCGGGCGCCGGTGAGCAACCGCAGCAGCGCGGCACCGTCCGTCGGGTCGGCCAGCACCCGCAAAGTGCACACGACGTCGCGGACCTCGGGGGTGTCGAGCAGGCCACCCAGCCCGACCACCTCCACCGGTAGGCCACGCTCGCGCAGCGCCGACTCGATCGCCGGGATCTGGCTGCGGACGCGGACCAGCACGGCCGTCGTCGGGCGCTGCGCCACCGGGATGTGCTCCGGTGCCGCGCCGGGCATCCGGGCCGCGCCGCGCCAGGCGGCGAGCACGCTGTCGGCGATCCACCCAGCCTCGTCGGCGTACGTGGGCAGCAGCGCGCAGTGCACCGTGCCACCGGCCGTCCCGCCGGGACTGCGGTGCGGAATCGGGTCCCGGACGGTCAGCGCGGACCGCAGCTCCGGCACCCGCGCGCCGGCCGCGCGCAGCGGCGTGGACAGCGCGTTCGCCACCCGCAGGATCTCCGGCCGGTTACGCCAACTCGTGGTCAGCCCGAGCGCCCGCGCGGGTTCGCCGTCGGTCCTGGCGAACTCGGTGGGGAACCGGTCCAGGGTACCGGCACTGGCCCCCCGCCAGCCGTAGATGGACTGGCACGGGTCACCCACGGCGGTCACCGGGTGCCCGCCACCGAACAGCGCGTTGAGCAGCACCACCTGGGCGTGGCTGGTGTCCTGGTACTCGTCGAGCAGCACCACCCGGAAGCGGTCCCGCTCGATCTCGCCGACCGCCGGGTGATCCCGGGCCACCCGGGCCGCACGGGCGAGCTGGTCGGCGAAGTCCATCGCCTCGAAGTCCAGCTTGCGTCGGGCGTACGCCCGCACCAGCGGCAGCAGACGCAGCCGGGTCTGTTGCAGGGTGAGCGCCTTGCGCACGTCGGCGTAGACCCGGCCGGGACGCGACTGCACCTCGGCGAAGAACCGGCCGGTCCAGGCTGCCAGCTCGTCCGGGGCGACCAGGTGCTCGTCCAACTCCCCGGCGAGCGCCAGCACCGCGTCGGTGATGGTGCTCGGCATCCGGTCCACCTCGGACATGTCGCCGTCGTAGTTGCGCACCAGCAGGTCGACCAACTGCCAGCGGGACGCCTCGGTCAGCAGCCGGGTGGAGGGCTCGTAGCCGGCGCGCAGACCGTGCTCGGTGACGATCCGTCCGGCGTACGAGTGGTAGGTGGAGACGGTGGGCTCACCGGCGAGCGGGTCGTCGAGCGGATCGCGGCCCTGTCGGCCGAGGCGGCGGATCAGCTGGTCGAGCCGGGCGCGGACCCGGTGTGCCAGCTCACCGGCCGCCTTGCGGGTGAAGGTGAGGCCGAGGATCTGCTCCGGCCGCACGTACGAGTTGGCCACCAGCCAGACCACCCGGGCGGCCATCGTCTCGGTCTTGCCGGACCCGGCGCCCGCGACCACCAGCAGCGGTTCCACCGGGGCGGCGATGATCGCGGCCTGTTCCCGGGTGGGTGCCGGCAACCGCAGCAGCTTGGCCAGCTCCACCGGCGTGTACCGGGGGCCGGAGTCCGCGAGCCGGGGCGTCGGCGCGGGACCCGCACCGAACAGGGTGGGCTGGGTCACGGATTCTCCGAAGGACGGACGGTCGGCGGCTCGACCACCTGGCGTCCCTGCCCGGAGACCGGACAGCTGGTCCGCACCGGGCAGACCCGGCACTTCGAGTTGGCCACCGCGGCGAACGTGGCGGCTGCCATCGTATCGGCGGTCCGCCGAACCAGCGCCGTCGCCCAGCCGGCCGCCGGGCCCTCGCCCGCCGCGGGCTGGTTCTGCTCCCGGGCGTCCTTCGCGGTGGTGCCGAGCTGCACCAGCGCCGCACCACCGGACTCGTCCCCGAACTCGGCGAACGCCCCCGCCTCCACCGCCGCCTGGTACGCGCCGAGCTGCGGGTGTTCGGCCAGCTCGGTGCCGGTGACCGCAGTCGACTTGCCGGTCTTGAGGTCGATCACCACCAGTCGGCCGGCCTCGTCGACCTCCAGCCGGTCGACCCGTCCGGCCAGGTCGATCGGACGCTGCGGATCGTCCAGCCGGACCGCGAACTCGTGCTCGATGGCGAGCAGCCGGCGCGGGTTGGTGGCCAGCCAGCGCAGCAGCTTGTCGACCATCGCCTCGGCGCGCTCCCGCTCGGGGCCGGCCATCCACCGGGCGGCCAGCTCGATCGCGTCGAACCGGGCGGCCACGTAGTCGAGCAGAGCCCCCCGGTCGGCGCTGGCATCCTCGGCGAGCATCGCAGCCGCGTGCACCAGGTTGCCCACGCCCTGCGCGGTACTGGTCGGGCCGCTGCCTCCGTGCCGTTCCAGTAGCCAGCGCAGGCTGCACCGCAACGCGCTCTCCATCGCCGACGGTGTGACCCGCACCGGCTCCCCGTCGTCCACCAGTGGCCGGTCGTCGGAGAGCGCGCGCAGCCCCCACCAGTCGTCGGGATGCGCGCCGGGCACGCCGGCGGCGGCGAGCCGCGCCAGCTCGGCGGCCGCGGCGCGCCGCCGGACCGCCGGCGCGGCCGGGTCGATGATGGCGGTACGCAGCTCGGCCACCAGCGCCGGCAGGGTGAGCGCCCGTGGTGGCCGGGTGACCGGCAGTGCGCCGGGCTGCTCCGACCCGTCGTCGTCTTCCGTCACAGCATCGCTGCCGTCGGCCATCGGCGGCGTCACCCGAGCAACCCCGCCGTCGTCGATCGCGCCGTTGCCGACCGCGCTGGTGGCGGTGGCGTGGTCGGCTGCCGCGCCGTTGCCGACCGCGCTGGTGGCGACCCCGCTGGTGGCGGTGGCGTGGTTGGCTGCCGCGCCGTTGCCGGGCGCGTCGTCGCGGGCTGCGCTGTTGGCAGAGGAGGCGTCGCTGGCCGCGTCGGCGGGCCCGCCACCGGGAGGGCCGGTACGCGGGCCGGGCGTGGCCGGCGGGCCAGGCGGGTTCGGTAGGCCAGGCGGGCCAGGCGGGCCAGGCGGGCCAGGCGGGCCAGGCGGGCTCGGCGGCGCGATGGGGCCCAGCTCGTGCAGGAAGCGGCTGGGTTGCTCCTCGTGGTCGTCGCCACCGACCGCCGCCGACGCCACCGCGCTGACCAGCAGGCGGTGCCGGGCTCGGCTGATGGCGACGTGGAACAGCCGGCGCTCCTCGTCGAGCAGCGCCGAGGTCTGGCCCACCACGTTGGCCGCGCGGGCGCCCCCGACGGACCGGCCGGCCAGCACGTCGACCAACCGTTCCGAGCCGAGCAGGCTGCCGCGCAGGCGTAGGTCCGGCCAGATGCCCTCCTGCACCCCGGCGATCGCGACCAGGTCCCATTCCAGGCCCTTCGCGGCGTGCGCGGTGAGCAGTCGTACCGCCGCGCCCCGGTCGGCGGTCGACGCGATGGTGTCCGCCGGCAGGTCCTGGGCGAGCACGTGGTCGAGGAAGACTTCGGTGCGGGCGCCGGGCAGCCGGTCGGTGAAGCGGGCCGCCGCGTCGAAGAGCACCAACACGGCGTCCAGGTCCCGGTCGGCCGCCTCGGCCCGCCGACGCCGGGCCAGGTCGCCCTCGCCGGCCGCCGGCCGCCCCTGGGCTATCGCGCCGGCCCAACGCTCGGCCAGCCCGCTGGTGTCCCAGACCTCCCAGAGGACGGTCTCGGCGGTGGCGCCGGGTTGGGTGGCGGCGTCCCTGGCGGTGGCGAGCAGCCCGGCCACCGCCTGCGCCGGCTCCGCCCACCGTCGGTCGATGCCAGCCAGCTCCGTCGGGTCGCGCAACGCCTCGACGATCAGCTCCCCGGACGGGCGGCGGTCACCCCCGGCCAGCGCCAGGGCGCGCAAGCCCTGCCGCAGCCGCCGTTCGGCCAGCGGGTCCGCCCCGCCCAGTGGCGAGTGCAGCAGCGCGACCGCGGCCTCCTCGTCCAGCCGGTCCGGTTCGAGGGCGCACCGCAGCAGGAGCAGCAGTGGCGCGACCGCGGGTTGCAGGTGCAGCGGCAGGTCCTCGCCGTGTACCACGGTCGGGACGCCGGCGGCGTGCAGCGCACGTTGCAGGGTGGGCAGCTGGAGGGTGGTGGATCGCACCAGCACCGCCATCCGCGACCACGGCACACCGTCGAGCAGGTGGGCCGAGCGCAGCATGTGGGCCAGCCAGGCGGCCTCGCTGGTCGCCGACCGGAACGTGTGCACCTCGACCGCGCCGGCCGGCGCGTCCGGCAGCGGGCGCAGCCCGCGGTGCGCCATCGGACCGCGCAGCCGGCGGCCCAGCCGGGCCATCGCGGCGAGCAGGACCGGACCGGACCGGTACGACGTGGTCAACAGCACCTGCGCGGCCGGCGCTCCGGAGGCCGTCCGGAAACGGTGCCGGAAGGTGGACACTCCGGCCGGGTCGGCGCCCCGGAAGGCGTACGTGGAGGAGTCGGGGTCGGCGAACGCGACGAGCGGCTTGCCCCCGCCGGCGATGACGGAGAGCAGTTCGAGTTGGGCGGGATCGGTGTCGGCCAGCTCGTCGACGTACACGTGGGCGAGGCGGCGGCGCTCGGCGGCCAGCAGCTCCTCGTCGTCGCGGAGCAGGCCGGTGGCGGCCCGGACCAGCTCGGCGGGGTCGTACGCGATCGAGCCGCGGTTACTGACGTCACGCAGCGCGAGCACCGCGACGTACTCCCGCAGGAAGCGGGCGGCGGCCGGCCAGTCGGCACGGCCGAGCTTCTCGCCCAGCCGGGCCAGCTCCACCGGGCCCACACCGCGTTCGGCGGCGCGCATGAGCAGGTCACGCAACTGACCGGCGAACGCCCGGGTCCGCAGGGCCGGGCGCAGGTCGGTGGGCCAGCCGACCGGGTCGTCCTCGGGCTCCTCGCCCACCACGTCGAGCAGCTCGCGGATGATCAGATCCTGCTCGGGGCCGGTGAGCAGGCGGGGTGACGGCTCGCCGCGCTCGGCGGCGGCGCGGCGCAGCAGCCCGAAGGCGTACGCCGGGAAGGTGCGCACCAGCGGCTCCCGCAGCACCCGGTAACCGTCCTGCGCGATCCGGGCCTCGATGCGCTGGCGCAGCGCGGTGGCGCCCCGACGGCCGAAGGTCAGCACCAGGATTCGTTCGGGGTCGACCCCCTCGGCGACCCGGGCGGCGACCGCCTCGACGAGGGTGCTGGTCTTGCCGGTGCCGGGACCGCCGACGACCAGCATCGGCCCGTCGGTGTGCCCGACGATCTCGGCCTGGACGGGATCGACGCGCGAGCGCAGGCTCCCCGACCCGGTCGCCTCGGCCACGACACCGTCGGCACCCGGCGCGGCGGCACCGCTCGCGTCACCGTCCTCCCGCGTCGGCCCCTCGGGCCGCCGCACCAACCGGTACGCCTGCATCACCAAATCCCATCACCCCCCTACGACACCCGACCCCACCTCACCTCGTCGCGTCGGACGTGAAGGTGGCGGCACGACACGCCGACGGCCCTGCCGCCACCTTCAACCGAGTCAGGGTAGGTGGGACTCCAGCGCCTTCAGCGCCTCGGGGACCGTGGCGACCACGGTCAGCAGGTCGAGGCCGGCGGGTTTGAGGAAGTGCTGGTCGGTGATGGTGTGCAGCCAGTCCAGCAGGGGCCGGTAGAAGCCGTCGGCGTCGATCAGCACCATCGGTTTGGTGTGCAGGGCGAGGGTGGCGGTGGTCCAGACCTCGAACAGCTCGTCCAGCGTGCCCAGGCCACCCGGCAGGGCCAGGAACGCGTCCGACCTATCGATCATGAGGGTCTTGCGGCTGGCCATCGAGTCCGTCACCAGCAGCTCGTCCGAGGCCAGGTCGGCGACCTCCAGGTCGACGAGCGCCTGCGGGATGACGCCCACGGTGCGCCCACCGGCGGCCCGGGCGCCGTCGGCCACCGCGCCCATCATGCCGACGCAGCCACCGCCGCTGACCAGTGTGTGGCCGCGCCGGGCCAGCTCCGCGCCGGTCTCGGTGGCGAGGTCGAGCCAGCGTTGGTCGAGGGTGCGCGACGAGGCGCAGAAGACGCAGACGGCCGCCATCAGTCCTCCCGGGGCCGGTCGGCGGTCTGCTCGGCGGCGGCCTGCTGGTCCGCGCCGGTACGCGCGACGGCCTCGTCGCGGACCGCGTCCTGCTCGGCCGAGAGCGCCGCCTCGGCCTCGACGATGTGGCGGACGGCCGCGTTGACGTCGTCGGTGAGGCAGATCAGGTCCAGGTCCACCGGGCCGATCTTGCCGCTGGCGGCCATCGTGTCGCGCAGCCAGTCGAGCAGCCCCTGCCAGTACGCCACCCCCATCAGCACGACCGGGAACCGGGTGACCTTGCCGGTCTGCACCAGCGTCAGCGCCTCGAACAGCTCGTCCATCGTGCCGAATCCGCCGGGCAGCACCACGAACGCCTGGGCGTACTTGACGAACATGGTCTTGCGGGCGAAGAAGTAGCGGAAGTCGATGGCCAGGTCGACCCAGTCGTTGATGCCCTGCTCGAACGGCAGCTCGATGCCGAGCCCGACGGAGAGCCCGCCGGCCTCGGTGGCACCCCGGTTGGCGGCCTCCATCACGCCCGGTCCACCGCCGGTGATCACCGCGTAACCGGCGCGGGCCAGCGCGCCGCCCAACTCCTCGGCCAGCCGGCACTCGGCGGTGTCCGGACCGCTGCGCGCCGAGCCGAAGACGCTCACGGCCGGCGGCAGGTCGGCGAGGGTGTCGAAACCCTCGACGAACTCGGAGAGGATACGCAGCGCGCGCCACGCGTCCCGGGTCTTCCAGTCGCCGCGCCCGCGCGAGTCCAGCAGCCGCTGATCGGCGGTGCTGCTCGGGATCGCGCCCCGGCGCAGCGTGACGGCGCCCCGATGCCGCTCCTGTCCGGGAGCGCGGCCGGCCTCCCGCCCGTTGTTCTGGCTCATGCAGCAACCGTAGTGGAGCCGCACACCCTCGGGGTCCGGGGCCGGGAGCCGGAGAAATAGTTCGCGATCAAGGGCAACTATTTGGCTGCCCCGCACGTCTTACTAGTCACATACCGGGTATGCCCCGGCGCGCGCCTTCGGGGGAGGAGACAGCGTGATCAGCAACAACGAGATGATCCGGATCCGTCGACAGATGCAGCGACGAATCCGAGACGTGGTGGCCGAGCGCCGCCGCACCCGCGCCCTCGATCCCGCCTTCTCGCCCGCCGCCGCCACTTCCGGAACCAATCAAGAGGTTCGCGCCGCCGACAACGGGCCAGGCTGACGCGAACCTCTTGATCACCGGCAACAAGGGACGGGTCAGGCCGGTGCGAGCCAGCGGTGCAGGGTCGCCGCCCCGTCGCGGATCTTGCTGATCTCGACGTGCTCGTCCCGATGGTGGGCCAGGTTGGGGTCGCCCGGGCCGAAGTTCAGCGCGGGGATGCCCATCGCCGCGAACCGGGCCACGTCCGTCCAGCCCAGCTTGCCGATCGGGGCGGCACCGACCGCCGCCAGGAACTCCTTCGCCGGGGCGGCGGCGAGCCCGGGCGGGGCGCCCGCGATCGCGTCGGTGATGCGCACCTCGAAACCGGCGAACACCTCACGCAGGTGCGCCTCCGCCTCGGCCGGGGTCCGGTCGGGGGCGAACCGGTAGTTGACCTCGACCTCGCACAGGTCCGGGATGACGTTGCCGGCCACCCCACCGTTGATCCGTACCGCGTTCATGCCCTCGCGGTAGTCGCACCCCTCGATGGTGACCCGGCGTGCCTCGTACGTCTGGAGGCGGCGCAGCACCTCCCCGGCGCCGTGGATGGCGTTCACCCCGTGCCAGGAGCGCGCCGCGTGGGCCCGCTCACCCGTCGTCGTCACGATGGACCGCATGGTGCCCTGGCAGCCCGCCTCGACGATGCCGTACGTCGGCTCCAGCAGCACCGCGAAGTCCGCCTCCAGCCACTCCGGGAACGCCTGGGCGACCAGGTTGAGCCCGTTGTACCGCGACTCGATCTCCTCGGCCTCGTAGAAGAAGTACGTCACGTCGTAGCGCGGGTCGGGCAGCGTCACGGCCAGGTGCAGCGCGTACGCGACGCCGGACTTCATGTCGGAGGTACCGCAGCCGTACATCAGGTCGCCGCGCATGGTCGACGGGAAGTTGTTGTTCAGCGGCACCGTGTCGAGGTGACCGGCCAGCACGACGCGCTGCGACCGGCCCAGGTCGGTACGGGCCATCACGGTGTTGCCGTGCCGGTGCGTGGACAGGTGCGGTACGCCCCGCAGCACCTCCTCAACGCAGTCGGCGATCGCCTTCTCGTTGAGGGACACGGACTCTATGTCGACCAGCACGCGGGTCAGCTGTACCGGATCGGCGAGGACCTCGGGGGTCAGCGGGTTCTCCATGGTTCGCACGGTACCTTCAGGTCTGTCAGCGCGAGGAGCGAGCCGAGGCCGGCGTGGCCGCGACCGAGAGGTGCAACAGTGACGTCCGCAGATTCCGCCTGGGGTATCGGCCTGGCCACCGTCACCGCCGAGGGCCAGGTGCTCGACACCTGGTACCCGACCGGCAAGCTGGGCCTGGGTGAACTGCCGTTGGTCGCCGGTGAGGACAAGTCGGACGTGCTGGACCTGCCGCCCGGCGCGCTGGGCGACCGGCCGCTGCCCGGTCTGCGTACCGTGCAGGTGGTCACCGTGATCGGCTCGCTGGACGAGGAGATCAAGGACGCCTCCGACGCGTACCTCCGGCTGCACCTGCTCTCCCACCGCCTGGTGCGGCCCAACCAGCTCAACCTCGACGGCATCTTCGGGAAGCTGGCGAACGTGGCTTGGACGTCCGCCGGGCCGTGCCCGCCGGAGCGGGTGGACGAGCTGCGGGTGATCGAGCGGGCGGCGGGTCGCCACCTGTCGGTGTACGGGGTGGACAAGTTCCCCCGGATGACCGACTACGTGGTGCCCTCCGGCGTGCGGATCGCCGACGCCGACCGGGTCCGCCTCGGCGCGCACCTGGCCGCCGGCACCACCGTGATGCACGAGGGCTTCGTCAACTTCAACGCCGGCACCGCGGGCACCTCGATGGTCGAGGGGCGGATCGTGCAGGGCGTGCTGGTCGGCGATGGCTCCGACATCGGCGGCGGCGCCTCGATCATGGGCACCCTCTCCGGCGGCGGCACCGAGAAGGTCAGCATCGGTGAGCGGAGCCTGGTCGGCGCGAACGCCGGCGTGGGCATCTCCCTCGGCGACGACTGTGTGGTCGAGGCCGGCTGCTATATCACCGCCGCCTCCAAGGTCACGCTGCCGGACGGTCGGGTGGTCAAGGCCCGGGAACTGTCCGGCGTCGACGGCCTGCTGTTCTGGCGCAACTCGGTGACGGGCGCGCTGGAGGCCCGCCCACGCACCGGCCGTGGCATCGAACTGAACGCCGCCCTGCACGCCAACGACTGACGTCCCCGCCGGGTCCGCGGCGCTCGGCCGCGGACCCGCCGGGGGTACGCCTCAGCGCAACCGGTACGCCTGGATGATCCGTTCGGTCACCGTGTTGCCGGCGGCGTCACGGGCGGTGGCCCGCAGGGACGCATAGCCGGGCCGGCCGGGTGCCGGCCGGTGGCCGTCCACCCGTGCCCGCCGTGCCGGACGCGGGCGGGTTGCCAGGCGCGACCGCCGTCGTACGAGAATATGACGGACCGACCAACCTGCTCACCAGCCAACCGGCATCATCGACGGGGTGACCTCGATGAAGGACCGGATGTTGGCGGGCGAGCCCTACCTCGCCGACGACCCCGAACTCATCGTCGACCTGGACCGGGCCGCCCGGTTGATGGAACGCTTCAACACCAGCCCCGCGGCCGACCCGGCGGCCCGCCTCGCGGCCCTCCGCGACCTGCTCGGAGACCTGGGCGACGACACCTGGATACGTCCGCCGTTCCACTGCGACTACGGCTGGAACATCCGGATCGGGCCGCGCAGCTTCGTCAACTACCACGCGGTGTTCCTCGACGTCGCCCCGATCACCCTCGGGGCGGACGTCCAGGTGGGACCGAACGTGCAACTGCTCACCCCGACCCACCCGGTGCAGCCCGGCCCGCGCCGCGACAAGTGGGAGGCCGCCAAGCCGATCACCATCGGCGACAACGCCTGGCTCGGCGGCGGCGCGATCGTCCTGGCCGGAGTGACGATCGGCGCGAACACCGTGGTCGGCGCGGGCGCGGTGGTCACCCGGGACCTACCCGCGAACGTCGTCGCCGTCGGCAACCCGGCCCGACCGGTCCGCGACCTCGACGAGTCCTGAGCAGGGGATGACGACGGCGTGGATCACCGGGCCGGCGCGGTCACGCCTCCGGCGCCTCCGGCAGGCGGACCACCAGGTCGGCGTGCTCGGCGGTCGGGGTGATCAGAGCAGCGTTGGCCTCGTCGCTGCCCAGGGCCCAGGCGCGGGCCTCCTCCGGCGACCGCCCGTACGCCTCGTGCCGGGCGGTCAACCGGCGCTGGCGCAGCTCGGCGTCCAGGTCGAGGAACCATGCCTCGTGCAGCAACGCCCGGACCTCCTGCCACGGAAAGTCCGGCACCAGCAGATAGTTGCCCTCGGTCACCACGAGGCGGACCGACGGCTGCACCTCGATCGCCCCGGCCACCGGCTCCTCCAGGTCCCGGCGGAACTCCGGCGCGTACACCGAGGTCGGCTCCAGCCGGCGCAACCGTCGCAGCAGCGAGACGTACCCGTTGGCGTCGAAGGTGTCGATCGCACCCTTGCGGTCGGCGCGGCCCAGCCGGACCAACTGGGCCTGAGCCAGGTGGAAGCCGTCCATGGGCACCAGCCGCGCGCTCGCCCCCACCTCGGCGACGATCCGCTCGGCCAGGGTGGACTTCCCGGCACCGGGCGCCCCGGTGATGCCGAGCAGTTGCCGCGGGCCGGCGTCGGCCAGTGACCGCGCCCGCGCCACCAGTTCGTCGACGGCCAACACCCGGGCCGACGGCATCAGCCGAGCACCGGATCGCTGATCGTGAACCGTGCCTGCACCGCCGCCTGCACGGGCTGTGGCTGCGGGTCCCCGAACCAGCCCACCACCCGTTCGCCCGAGCGCTTGGTCTGCGGCCGGACCCACAGGTCGCCGGTCTCCCGCCGGGCCACCGCCGGCTCGGAGCCGTCCAGCAGCACCCGCACGACAGCCGCCCCCTCGGCCAACTGGGTGAGCGTCGCCTCCCGATCCCGACCGCGGGCCGTCACGGTGACCGCGAACCGGGCCAGCTCGGGCGGCACCTCCCGGGTCACCTCGCCGCGCACCTGCACCACCGGGCCGTCCGTCGCCATGCCTGCCAGCCTAGTCAGCCAGCGGCAGCAGCGCCGGGTAGGAGACGACCTCCGGACCGACCCGGCAGCCCGTCAGATGGCCGCCGGCATCACCCAGCTCGCGCAGCCAGGCCACCTCGACGGCGTGGTCGCCGCCGGCCGGGAACTCCCGGTCCGCCGGGGCGAACCGGCGGCCCCGCAACGCCGACCGGGCCGCGCCGGCCTGCGCGTACCGGGTGGTCAACCCCGTCGCGTCGCCGGCCCGCAGCGCGTCCGCCAGCTCGTCCAGGAGTACGCGTACCTCGGCCAACTCGTCCAACACCCGCTCGCGGTTGCCGAGCAGCATGTTGGCCGTCCGCTCGGCCGGTGTGCCGGCGACCCGGGTGCCGTCGGAGAAGCTGCCCGCTGCCAGCGCCAACACCGCGTCGCGCAGCGGCGACCGTTGCGTCGCCCCGGCGAGCGCGCCGGCCAGCAGGTGCGGGACGTGCGACGCGAGCGCGGCCACCGAGTCGTGCGCCGGCGGGGACATCGGCACCACCCGGGCGCCGAACAGCTCCACCAGGAGCCCGGTCAACCAGCGGAAGGCCAGCGTCGCCGCCCCCGGCGACGGGCACAGCACCCAGGCGGAGCCGGCGAGCAGCGACGGGGAGGCCGCCGGCAGGCCGGCGGACTCCGCGCCCGCCATCGGATGCCCGGGTACGAAGCGGTCGGTGAGCCCGAGCCGGTCGGCGGCCTCGGCCACCTCGGCCTTGGTGCTGCCCACGTCGGTCAGCACACAGCCCGGCGCGGTCAGCTCGGCGACCTGTGCCAGCGTCCGGGCGAGGGTGGGCAGCGGGCCGCAGAGGAAGACCAGGTCCCGACCGGTGACGGCCTCCTCGACGGTGTCGGGGGCCGACACACCTCGTGATCGCGTGCGCTCCCGGGTGATCGGATCGGGATCCCAGCCGGTCACGTCGAGGCCCGCGTCGCGCAGCCGCAACAGCACCGAACCGCCGATCAGACCGGTGCCGACCACCGCCACCCGCACCCGGGTGTACGGCCCGCCCGCCTCCGGGCGGGGGTCGCCCGCCTCCGGGCGTGCCCGGCCTGGGTTGCCGGGCGACGTGACGGCCCGGGCATCCGGCGTCGGGACGGGCGTGCCGTCGGTCATCGCCGGGCGTCCCGGATCAGGCCCGCAGCCGGCCGGCGACCGCGGCGACGTGCTCGTCGGACTCGGTCAACGCCACCCGGACGTACCGCTGGGCGGAGGGACCGTAGAAGACGCCGGCCGCGACCAGGATGCCGCGCCGGGCCAGCCAGTCGACCGTCTCCCAGCAGTCCTCGTCGCGGGTGAGCCAGAGGTAGAGGCCCGCCTCCGAGTGCTCGATCGTGAAACCGGCCTCGGTGAACGCCGCGCTCAGCACCGCACGCCGGGCACGGTAGCGCTCCCGCTGCTCGGCGGCGTGCCGCTCGTCCCGCAGGGCCGCCACCATCGCGGCCTGCACCGGCGCGGGCACGATCATGCCGGCGTGCTTGCGGACCTTCAGCAGTTCGGCGACGAGGGCCGGATCGCCGGCCACGAACCCGGCCCGGTAACCGGCGAGGTTGGACCGCTTGGAGAGCGAGTGCACGGCGAGCACCCCGGTGTAGTCGCCACCGCAGACCTGCGGGGACAGCACCGACACCGGCTCGGCCGACCAGCCGAGCGGCAGGTAGCACTCGTCGCTGGCGACCACCGCGCCACGCTCCCGGGCCCAGTCGACGACCTTGCGCAGGTGCGCTGCGGGCAGCACCCGCCCGGTCGGGTTACCCGGCGAGTTGACCCAGACCAGCCGGACGCGCGAGGTCGGCCCGACCGCGGTGAGCGAGTCGGCGCGTACCACTGTTGCGCCGGCCAGCCGGGCACCGTCCTCGTACGTCGGGTACGCGACCGACGGCACGACCACCACGTCGCCGGGCCCGATACCGAGCAGGGTGGGCAGCCAGGCGACCAGCTCCTTGGAGCCGATGGTCGGCAGCACGCCCAGACCGTCGACACCTGCGCCACAGGCCCGGGCGACCCACGCGGCGACAGCGTCGCGCAGCGCCGGGGTGCCGGCGGTCAGCGGATAGCCCGGAGCGTTGGACGCGTCCGCCAACGCCTGCCGGATCACCGCCGGGACCGGGTCGACCGGTGTGCCCATGGAGAGGTTGATCAGGCCCTCCGGATGCGCCGCGGCCAGGGTGGCCGCAGCGTCCAGAGTGTCCCAGGTGAACTCGGGCAGCCGTGCCGAGACCGGCGCGGGCCGGTTCAGTGGCCTTCGCCGCGCGGCGGCTGCGCGGCGACGAAGGTGGCGTCCTTCTCCACCTTGCCGATCTTCGAGGCACCCCCGGGCGAGCCCAGGTCCTCGAAGAACTCGTAGTTGGCGCCGGTGTAGTCCTTCCACTGCTCCGGGACGTCGTCCTCGTAGAAGATCGCCTCCACCGGGCAGACGGGCTCACAGGCACCACAGTCGACGCACTCGTCGGGGTGGATGTAGAGCATCCGGTTACCCTCGTAAATGCAGTCGACCGGGCATTCCTCGATGCATGCCTTGTCGAGCACATCCACGCACGGCTCGGCGATGATGTAGGTCACCGGTCTTCTCCTCCGCAAGACGCGCCGCGATCTCCCGCGACGGTAAGAGCCTAGTATCTCGCCGGGGAGGGGGTCGATCGTGCTCCGACAGCAGGATGTGGGACATCGGATCGTGGTCCGCCGGATTGTGGGGATTCGCGAAGGCCGCCCACTGTTCTCCGACGCTCTCGGCGAACTGGTGGAGTTGAGCGAGACCCATCTCACCCTCGCCACGGCGCAGGGCCCGCTGCGCGTCCCGGTGGCGCAGGTGCACCGGGCCAAGCGGGTGCCGCCGACCCGCAGGCCGACCGCCGCCGCCGTGGTGGCGCTCGAGCGGGCCGCCGACGAGGCGTGGCCGGCCCCGACACGCGGCCGGCTCGGCGACTGGCTGCTGCGCTCGGCCGAGGGTTGGACCGGCCGGGCCAACTCGGCGCTGCCGATCGGCGACCCGGACCGACCGCTGCCGGCGGCGGTGGACGCGGTCGAGCGCTGGTACGCCGAACGGGGTCAACCCGCGATAATCAACACACCGCTGCCACTCGCCGCGCCGGTCGGCGCTGAGCTGGACGACCGCAGCTGGGGCACCCGCCCGCCGACACTCGTCCAGACCGCGCCGCTCCCCCTGCCACCCGCCCCCACCGTCGCGGCCACGTCGGGCGCTGGCGTGGGCGCGCCAGGCGGTCGGCCGGCAGTTGGGGGCGGTGGAGAAGCCCCTGAGGTCGGCGGGGCGGCCGCTGCGGTCGTCGAGGTGGTGACCGCGCCGAGCGCGGAGTGGCTCGCGGTCGCCGCCGGTCGCAAGGGCGGCCTACCGGACGCCGCCCGGCACGTGCTCACCGCCGTGGGCCAGGTCCGCTTCGCCCACGTGTACGTCGACGGCACGCTGGTGGCGATCGGCCGCGGCACGGTGACCGGCGAGGGCCGTTGGTTGGGCCTGAGCCTGATCGAGGTGCTGCCGACCGTCCGCCGGCAGGGACTGGCGCGCCGAGTGATCGGTGCGCTGGCCGCGTGGGGTGTGTCGGTCGGTGCCACGCACGCGTTTCTGCAGGTGGAGCAGCACAACACGGCGGCCGTCGCGCTCTACCGGACGCTCGGCTTCGTCACCCACCACACCTACCTGACCCGGGTCGCCCCAGGCTGACCCCCGCACCGCCCCCGCTCGTCGATCTTGCAGTTTGGGTGGCGGCATAAGTGGGCATTCCGCTCATGCCGACAACCGGAAGTGCAAGATCGACGCGAGGTTCTGGCTGGCGCGCGACGTCAGCGGCGGACTACCCGGCGGGGCTTGGCGGCCTTGACCTCGGCGTAGCGCTTGAGCTGCCGAGAGCGGTAGTCGCGGCCGAACGCGGTGAGCACCAGGTATCCGATCAGCACCCCCGCGCCGGTGGCGAGCAGGTAGAGCCAGATCTGGGCGAAGAACGTACCCGCACCGCCGCCGAACGGGTTGCGGCCGACCAGCAGCGGCCCGACCAGCACGGTCAATGCCATGGCGGCCCCCACCACGAGGACCATGTCGGCCGCCCAGTCGGCCAACGGTCGCCGGCTGCCCCAGCGGAATGCCACCACAGCCAGGGTCAACCCGATCACCACGAACATCGCCAGTGACACCCGGTCTGCGGCAGCGTCGTCGCTGTCGAAGCCGAATCGGGTGATCAGCCGGGCGACCACGTTGACCGCGAACAACGCTCCCGCGAGCACTCCGACATCACGCCACCGTCTGTCCATCGCACGACCTCCTGCCGTCCGCCCCTCCTCGCGGGGCCGCTTCCCTGGCAGGAATATCTACCACCCGTACCTGTGTGGCGTCACCAGCTGCCGAGCGTGGGCGGCGGGGCGAGGATCTGCCGGAAACCCATCACGGCGAACGTCATCGCGCCGGCCACGATCATCGCCAGGCCGACCCAGTTGTCGCCGGCCAGCAGCAGGTCGCCCTCGGTGGTGCGGATGGCGGCCACCGCCATCAGGGCGAACCACGGCACCGCCGGCAGCGCCACCGCCCAGCGACGGCCCACGACCTCGTGCGCGAACCAGCTCAGCGCGATGTTGGCACCGACGGCGAGTAGCACCGAGAACCCGATGAGCTGCCCGCCGACCCGGAGGGTGGCGAGCAGCAGCTCCAACACCCCCGTCACGACGCCGGCCACCACCACGACGATCGCGCCGGCCGCCCGCAGGCCCAGGTCCAGCAGTCGCGGCGGTGGCCCCGCCGGGGGCGGGGCGTCCTGGTCGGTCAGGAGCGACATCGGCACGGCGGGGAGCGTCACCGGAGACCGGCCGCGACCGGGGAGCGGTCCGCGTCGGCCTCCTGAGGCAGCCCGGCGAAGAGGTCGTCCTCCCAGCCGTACGGGCCGACACCCGGACCCTTCGCGCCCACGGCCAGGGTGAAGAACTCCACCCCCATGAACTCGCCGCCGAAGTTGCCGGCGATGGAGTAGAGCCACGAGGTGGCCGGGATCTGGGTGGCGTGCGCCCGCATCGCCGCCTCCTTTGCCGCGTGCTGGTCGGTACCGTCGATCCGGGCGGCGATCTGCTCGTCCGGGGTGCCGAAGGGCAGCTCGGCCAGGTCCTGGATACCGGCGAACGGGTTGTCCGAAGATTCGGCGAAGTGCGCCATGCCGGCCTCCAGCACGCTGAGCGGCATGGCCGTCCAGTAGACCTTGGCCGGGGCGCAGCCCTCGGCCGCTGCCAACTCGACGGCACGCATCGCCACCCGGTGCGCCTGGATGTGGTCGGGGTGGCCGTAGAAGCCGTTCGGGTCGTACGTGATCAGCACCTGCGGACGTACCTCTCGCATGATCTCCACCAGGTGCCCGGCGGCCCCGTCGAGGTCGGCCTGCCAGAAGGCCCGGGGGTGCTCGTTCGTCGCGAGGCCCATCATCCCCGAGTCCCGGTAGCGACCGGCGCCGCCGAGGAAGCGGTGGTCGGCAACGCCGAGCGCCGCGCAGGCGGCGGCCAGCTCCGCGATCCGGTACCCGCCGAGCTGGTCGGCCTCGGCGGCGGCGAGGTGCGCGAGCGCCGGTACGTGGATCTCGCCCTCCTCGCCGAGCGTGCAGGTCACCAGCGTGACGTGTGCGCCGGCGGCGGCGTAGTGGGCCATGGTCGAGCCGGTGCCGATCGACTCGTCGTCGGGGTGCGCGTGGACCAGCAGCAGGCGGCGGTCGGGCAGCGTCGTCACGACGGTCACTCTAACCGGCGGTTCTCCTCCGGGACCGTTCGACGCGTCCGCCCAGGTCGGCCACATCACGCCCGGCGCGGCTCTACGATTTGGCCTGTGGACTTTCCGGAGCTGGCCGCCCGTACCCGCCGGTTCAGCCACGGCGCGCCACGGGCTGTCTCCGTGGCCGCGGACGGCTCCCGGGTGATCTTCCTGCGCTCCGCCGGCCCGGAGGATCCGGCGGACGCGCTCTGGCTGCTGAACGTGGCGACCGGCGAGGAACACCTGGTGGCCGATCCGGCGACCCTGCTGGGCGCCGACGGGGACCTCCGGGCGCTCTCCCCCGGTGAGCGGGCGCTGCGGGAACGGCTCCGGCTCAGCACCGCCGGCATCGGCTCGTACGCGCTGGACGCCGCCGGCCGGGTGGCCGTGTTCGCGCTGGCCGGCCGGCTGTTCCGGGCCGACCTGGTGCACGGCGACGTGGTGGAGGTGGCCGCCGTCGGTCCGGTGCTGGACCCTCGGCCCGATCCGACCGGCGAGCGCCTGGCCTACGTGACCGACGCGGCCGAGGGCGTACGCCGGGGTGAGCTGCGGGTGATCGACGCCGACGGCACCGACACCCTGCTGGCCGGCGAGGACGCGGGCGTGAGCTGGGGGTTGGCCGAGCACATCGCGGCGGAGGAGTTCGGGCGGTACCGGGGTTACTGGTGGGCGCCGGACGGACGCATGGTGCTCGCCGCCCGGGTGGACGAGTCCCGGCTGGACCGGTGGCACCTGCACGACCCGGCCGAGCCGGGCCACCCGCCGACGGCCGTCGCGTACCCCCGGGCCGGCGGCCCGAACGCCGAGGTCAGCCTGCACCTTCTCGACCTCGACGACGGCTGGGTCGACGTGCACTGGGACCGCGAGACCTACCCGTACCTGACCGGGGTGAACTGGGCGGAGGGCAGCCCGCTGATCACCGTGCTGCGCCGCTCGCAGCAGCACGGGCTGGTGCTCGCGGTGGACCCGCGCACCGGTGAGACCCAGGTCCACGCCGAGCTGGCCGATCCGCGCTGGGTGGAGCCGATCGCCGGCACCCCCGCGCACCTGCCCGACGGCCGGGTGCTGGTCGGCGGCGAGCTGGCCCACGACGGGTACGACGCGCGCTGCCTGTTCGCCGACGGCACGCTGCTCACCCCACCCTCGCTGTACGTGCGGCGGGTGGTGGGTCGGCTGCCGGCCGTCAGCGGTCCCGCCGACCTGCTGGTGGAGGCGAGTGACGGGGAGCCCAGCGAGCGGCACCTGTTCCGGGTCCGTACGACGATCGGCGGTGGGGTGGACGCCCGGCGGCTCACCACCGACTCGGGCTGGCATACGGCGGCCGTCGGCGGGGACGTGCTGGTGGTCGGCACGGCATCGCTGGACCACGCCGGGGTGCGGTGGACGGTGTCGCGCGGCGGCCAGGAGCTTGCCGAGCTGCGGTCGCTGGCCGCCGAGCCGCCGTACTCGCCGCTGCCGCTGCTGGAACGGGTGACCGACCGGCGGCTGCCCGCGGCGGTGCTCTACCCGGACAACCACGTGACGGGCCGGCGGCTGCCGGTGCTGCTGGACATCTACGGGGGCCCGGGCCACCAGGAGGTGGTGGCGGCGCGGGCCGCGTGGTTGGAGCGGCAGTGGTGGGCCGATGCCGGGTTCGCGGTGGTCACGATCGATAACCGGGGTACGCCGGGAGTAGCCCCCTCGTTCGAGAAGGCGATCCACCGGCGACTGGCCGATGTCATCCTGACCGACCAGATCGACGCGTTGACCGCCCTCGCCGGCAAGCATCCCGACCTGGACCTGGGTCGGGTGGCCGTACGCGGCTGGTCGTTCGGCGGGTGGCTGGCCGGGTTGGCGGTGCTGCGCCACCCGGAGCTGTTCAAGTGCGGCATCGCGGGCGCCCCGGTGACCGACTGGACGATGTACGACACCGCGTACACCGAGCGGTATCTCGGCCTGCCGGAGGACGGCATGGACGTGTACGCGCACCACTCCCTCATCGAGCTGGCGGCCGAGCGGGTCACCGGCCCGGACCAGGCCCGCCCGCTGCTGCTGGTACACGGGTTGGCCGACGACAACGTGGTGGCCGCGCACACGTTGCGGCTGTCGGCGGCGCTGTTGTCGTCCGGCCGGCCGCACGCCGTGCTGCCGCTGACCGGCACCACGCACATGGCCGCGAACGGCACCGCCGAGCGGCTTCTCCCACTGGAACTGGAGTTCCTGCGTACGCACCTGCAGTGAGCGGTCGGCATGCCACTCGTTCCAGGTCACGTAACCGGCCGGTGGGTCGTCGACAGGTTCGGAGCCGTCGAGTTCGCCTGGCATCGGGATGTCCAGGCGAGGGTGGTCTTGCCGGTGGCTGGTGGCCCGTCGACGGCAACCCGCACCGGGTGTGCGACATCGATGGACCCCACCGCTGCGGCGAGATGGCCGAGCAACTCCGCACGGCGCGACCCCGGCCATACCTCACTCACCGCAACTCGCAATCTCGGATCTGCCGCCGCAGCCTCACGTCAGTCGTCCTCGATGCGCCCGGTGGTGGGATCGACCATGGCCAGGAAGTCGCGGATGTTCTTCCTGTGCTCGTCGAGCGACAGGCCCCGAGTCGGACCGACACCGAATCCGTAGCCGGGCCTCGGCCCGCTGAGCCACGTGTAGTCGGTGCCGTCGCACTCGTTCGGACGGAGGGCGAACGTCTCTCCGTCGACGTCAACCGTGACCGACGTCGCGTCGTCCGTGGGTACGGGGCGCAGACCGGGTACGGCGTTCCGATCGACATCGCCGTCATCGGGGTAGATGGGCTTCACATGGCCATCATCGCGCGGCAAGGACCACCTGCCGGCGGAACGGCAAGGGCCCCTCCCGACGACACTGTCGAACGAGGGCCCCAGCCTGCCGGCACTACGGCTTCACGTACGCGTTGACGAACGACGGGTAGCCGAAGACGCTGGAGACGAAGATCCCGCCGGCCTTGGAGCCATGCGCGTGCCGCGAAGAACTCGTCACGAAAGGCGACATCGGTTACGGTCTCTGCAACAAACGCATGTGACAACGCGGGGGCCACCCTGATCGTTGAACCGGCGCCTGCCCGAGCCGGCCGTCACATCACGGGAGGACAACGTGTCGGACTATCCGAAGATGATCGTCCCGGTCGACCACATTGAGCCGGTGCCTCGCCGGATCCGAGCCTTCCTCGGCGGCGAGCAGGTACTGGAAACCACGCGGGCGTTGTACGTGTGGGAATGGCCGTTCTTCCCGCAGTACTACATCCCCGTCGATGACCTGAATCGCAACCTGTTGATCGAGGGCCAGCGCACCGAGGTGTCCCGGCGCGGGACCGCGCGGCTGCACGGGCTGCAGGTTGGCGAGACGATCCGTCCTTCGTGCGGGCGGTTGTACGGAGACGACGCGCTGGCCGGGTTGGCGAACACGATCCGGTTCGACTGGGCAGCCATGGATGCTTGGTTCGAGGAGGACGAAGAGGTCTTCGTGCACCCCCGCAACCCGTTTGCGCGGGTGGACGCGCTGCGTTCCACCCGCAGCGTCAGGGTGGAACTGGAAGGGGTCGTCCTGGCCGAGTCGACATCGCCCGTGCTGGTCTTCGAAACCGGTCTACCGCCCCGCTACTACCTCAACCGGACCGACGTGAACTTCAGGCACCTCGTGGCGTCGGCGACGAGGACCGCCTGCCCGTACAAGGGCCAGACCAGCGACTACTGGTCCGTCCGTCTCGATGACCAAACCCACCCGGACCTGGCCTGGTCATACGACTTCCCGACCGCCGCACTCCTGCCGATCGCCGGCCTGATCGCCTTCTACAACGAGAAAGTCGATCTCGTCGTCGACGGCGAGCGACTGAGCCGGCCGACAACGCCCTTTCACTGAACCAACCGCACGCCCTGGCACCGCAAGGGTCCCCGCCCGACGGCGTTGTTGGGCGGGGACCCTTGCCTTTCCGCAGTGTGACTTACGGCTTGACGTACGCGTTGACGAACGACGGATAGCCGAAGACGCTGGAGACGAAGACCCCGCCGGCCTTGGAGCCGTGCACGTGGTAGGCCACGTCGACGTAGAGCGGCACCACCGGCGCGTACTCCTTCATGATCCGCTCGTCCAGCTTGGCCCACTCCGGGCCCTGGTCGGCCGGGGCGAGCGCCAGAATGCGGTCCATCTCGGCGTTGATCGTCGGATCGTTGAAGTAGGCCTGGTTGCTGTTGCCCTCGGCCTTGATGGTGCGACCGTCGTAGAGCACCGGCAGGATCGCCGCGCCGCTCGGCCAGTCCGCCGCCCAGTTACCGATGTACAGGTCCCAGGGGTTGTCCTTCTTCTTGATCTCGTCGAGCTTCGCGTCGTCGGAGATGCTCCGCAGCGTGATCTTGAATCCGGCGCGCTCCAGGTTGGCCTTGAGCTGGGCGCCCTGCTGCTGCTCGGTCGAGTTGTCGGCGACACCGAGGACCAGCTCCGGCGTCTGCCCGCCGAGCAGTTCCTTGGCCTTGGCGACGTCACCGTTGGGGCCCGCCGGGTACGCCTCGTACGCCTTGTAGCCGATCGTGGCCGGCGGCATCAGCGTGGTCAGGGGTGCGGCGACGTTCTGGCCGCCGAGCGCCTTGACCATGCCCTCCCGGTCGATGGCGTAGTTGAGCGCCTGGCGAACCTTGAGGTCCTTGACCCGCTGGTTGTTGATGACGAGCTGGTTGGCGCTCGGCGTCGGCGACAGGATGCTGCGCGACTTCAGCGCGGCGTCTCCGGCGACCTTGGCGACCAGCGAGGCGGGTACGGCGTTGAAGGCGAGCGCGCTCTGGTCGGCGCCGTTGTCGGCGATCACCCGGTTGTTGGCGGCGTCCGCGGTCGGGCCGAAGGACCAGACGAACTGGTCCGGGTACTGGTGCCGGACCGGGTCGGTGTTCGGGTCCCAGTTGGGGTTGCGGTCGAGCGTGATCTGCACGCCGACCTGGTTCTTGGCGACCTTGTAGGGGCCGGACGAGAACGGCTGCTTGTCCAGGTTGATGCCGGTGTCCTTGTCCGGCGGCAGCGGCGCGGTGGTCGGCAGCGAGACCGCGAACGGCAGGTCACAGCGGGGCTTGGCGAACTCGAACCGCAGCGTCTTCGCGTCCGGTGTGGTCAGGCCGGGCGGCAGGGACGTCTTGTTCTTCTTGAAGTCCCACTTGGTGTCGAACTGGGCGGTGTCGGCCAGCCACTCCTGGAGGTAGGTCGGGCCGCCGGAGAGGTCGGGGTCGAAGGAGCGGGCGATGCCGTACGCGATCTCCTTGGAGGTGATCGCCCGACCGTCCTCGAACTTCACCCCGTCCTTGATCGTGAATTCCCAGACCTTGCAGTCGTTGTTGACGTTCTTGCCCGGCGTCTCGGCGAGGTCACCGACGAGGACCAGGCCACCCTTGCCGTCGTCCTTCCAGGTGGTCAGGTAGCGCGCGAAGAGCGGGTTGGTCATGAGCCCGGCGAACGAGTACGTCCGCTGCGGGTCGAGGTGGGAGATCGGCGACTCCCGGATGATGGTGAAGGTGCCGCCCTTCGCGGCGCCGCTCACCTCGGCCGCCGGCCCCTGCGAGTCCTTGGGGTCGGTCGCGATGACCCCGGTCTGCTGCCGGTTGTTGTCCACCGTGCTGCCCTCGCCCGTGTTCTTCGAGCACGCACCCAATGCCACAACCAGAGCGATCGCGCCGCCTGCGGCAACCGCCACGCGTGGTCGCATGAAGTACCTCCTTCACCCAGGTGCCGTGCGGTTTCGTCGGGGCGGGAACCGCCGACGTTTCGAGGATCATAAGGAAAAAAACCTACGATTTTTGTAACAGTTGTCGATAAATTCCGCCACCGGCCACGCGCAGGACGGCGAACGGCTCAGCGCAGCCGGACCCGCGGGTCGATGGTCGCGTACAGCAGGTCCACCAGCACGTTCGCCAGTACCACGAAGACGGCCGCGATCAGCACGGTGGCCATGATGGTGGGCAGGTCACCCGAGCGCACGGCGTCCACCGCCGTACGCCCCAACCCCTGGATGCCGAACGTCGTCTCGGTGATCACCGTGCCGCCCAGCGCCCCGCCCACGTCCAGCCCCGCGATGGTCACCACCGGGGTGATCGCCGCGCGCAGCGCGTGTCGCCCGTACACGATGGGTTTGGCCAGGCCCTTGGCCCGCGCGGTCCGGACGAAGTCCTCGGACAGCGTCTCCAGCATCTGCGCCCGCGACAGCCGGGCGTAGATCGCCGAGAACAGGAAGGCCAGCGCCACCCAGGCGAGCACCAGCCCGCTGGCCCACTTCGCCGGATTGTCGAAGAGGGACGTGTAGCTGGGCACCGGTAGCCACCGCAGGTTGTAGACGAACACCAGCAGCAGCACCGCGCCCACGAAGTAGAGCTGCAACGAGGCGCCGGTCAGCGAGAACCCGATGGCGGCCCGGTCCAGCCAGGTGCCCCGCCGCAGCGCCGAGACCATGCCCAGCCCCACCCCGACTAGCAGCCAGAGGACCGCCGCCGGGATCACGATGCTCAGCGTCACCGGCAGCACCCGGGCGATGGTGTCCGAGACGGCTTCGTTGGTGACGTACGACCAGCCCAGGCAGGGCGCGTCGCACCGGCCACCCTGGGCGCTGCCCAGGTCCCGACCGGTCACGATGCCCTTCATGTAGCCGGCGTACTGGCTGATCAAAGGGTCGTTGAGGCCCAGGTCGTCGCGGACCCGTTCCAGCCGCTCCGGGTTGCAGTTCTTGGAGCAGATGCTGCTCACCGGGTCGCGTGGCAGGGCGAAGAACATGAGGAACGTCAGCACGCTCACCGCGAACAGAGTCAGCGTGGCGGAGAAGAGTCGCTTGATCAGAAACCGCGCCATGATTCCACCCCTACCGGGACGACTTCGGGTCGAGCGCGTCCCGCAACGCGTCGCCGAAGAGGTTGAAGGCGAACACCAGCGCGAAGATCGTGATGCCCGGGAAGAACACGTACGCCGGGTCGGTCTGGAGGTAGTCCAGACTGCGGTAGATCATCCGGCCGAAGCTCGGCGTCTCGTCGCTGAGACCGACGCCGATGAACGACAACGCGGCCTCGCTGGTGATGAACTGCGGCACCGCCAGGGAGAACGACACCAGGATCGGCGCCCAGATGTTCGGCAGGAGCTGCCGGAAGATGATGTGTCCCAGCCCGGCGCCGCTGGCCTTGGCGGCCTCCACGAACTCCCGCTCGCGCAGCGCGATCACCTGCCCGCGCACCAGGCGGGCCGTGCTGGTCCAACCGAAGATCGCGAACACGGCGATGAGCACGCCCACCCCGAACGCGGACGACACCTGCCCCCGCTCACCGTAGAAGCGCAGCGTGATCGTGGGGGTGAGCGCCAACGCGATGATCAGGAACGGCATGGCGAGGGTCAGGTCGGTGATCCAGTTGGTCACCGCGTCGAGCCAGCCGCCGAGGTAACCGGCCAGCGCGCCCAGCACGATCCCGATCGTCGCGGTGATCAGGGCCGCGGCGAACGCGATGAACAGCGACGTGCGCAGCCCGTAGATCAGCCGGATGAAGATGTCCCGGCCCAGCCCCGGTTCCAGACCGAACCAGTGCTCTCCGGTGACCCCGCCGACGTAACCGAGCGGCATGCCGAAGCCGTCGAGCAGGCTCTGGAACTGCTCGCGCGGCCCGACGCCGTAGACCATCTCGATCAGCGGGGCGGACAACCCCAACACCATGAAGAAGACCAGGAGTACGCCGCTGACCACGGCCGTACGGTCGCGGCGCAGCCGCATCCAGGCGAGCTGGCCGGGTGAGCGGCCGACGACACCCTTCGCCTCCGATCCGCCCGCGTCCGAGCCAGTCTCGATCTCGGCCAGCGCCACACCCTCCACCGGGGACAGGCTCACGACGACACCTCCTCGATGCTCGCTGCGGTGCCGCGACCCGCCCCTGCGGTGGCCACGCCGGCCGGCGCGTCCAGGCCGGCGTCGGCCGATTCGGGAAAGTGACACGCGGTGGCCTGCCGGCCGCCGTCGCGCGGCACCAGCGCGGGCTCCTCGGTGGCACACACGTCCTGCGCCTTCCAGCAGCGGGTACGGAACCGGCAGCCCGACGGCGGGTCGAGCGGCGTGGGCACGTCGCCGGTCAGCCGGATCCGGCCCGCCGGACCGAGCTGCGTGACGTCCGGGATCGCCGAGAGCAGCGCCCGGGTGTACGGATGCTGCGGGCGCTCGTAGATGTCCTCCCGGTCGCCGATCTCCACGATCCGGCCCAGGTACATGACCGCGACCCGCTGGCAGAAGTGCCGGACCACGGCCAGGTCGTGCGCGATGAACACGAACGCCAGCCCGAGCTCCCGTTGCAGGTCGCGCAGCAGGTTGACGACCTGCGCCTGGATCGAGACGTCCAGCGCGCTCACCGGCTCGTCTGCGACGATCAGCTTCGGCCGCAGCGCGAGCGCGCGGGCGATGCCGATGCGCTGGCGCTGGCCGCCGGAGAACTCGTGCGGGTACCGGTTGTAGTGCTCCGGGTTCAGCCCGACCAGCTCCAGCAGCTCCTGCACCCGCGCCTTGATCCCACCGGCCGGCTTGATGCCGTTGACCTGCAACGGCATCGCCACGATCCGGCCCACCGTGTGCCGGGGGTTCAACGACGCGTACGGGTCCTGGAAGATGATCTGAAGTTCCTGCCGCAGCGGGCGCAGCTCCCGCCGGCCCGCGTGGGTGATGTCCCGCCCGGCGAACTCGATGCTGCCGCTCGTCGGCTCCAGCAGCCGGACCAGCATCCGGCCGGTGGTCGTCTTGCCGCAGCCCGACTCCCCCACCAGGCCGAGCGTCTCGCCGGGGCGCACGTCGAAGTCGAGCCCGTCGACCGCCCGCACCAGACCGGTGGCGCGCAACCCCTGACGTACCGGGAAGTGCTTGGTCAGCCCACGGACCCGCAGCAGTGGTTCGTCGCTCATCGGGCCACCCCCACGGATGCCACGTTCTCGGCGTAGATCGCGGCGCGCTCCTCGGCGCTCAGATGGCAGGCGACCAGGTGACCGTCGCCGCCCGCCGGCCGCAACTCGGGTACCTCCGTGCGGGACCGGTCGCCGACCCGGTCGTCGTACCGGCAGCGCGGGTGGAAGGCACACCCGGACGGCAGGTTGATCAGGCTGGGCGGGTTGCCGGGAATCGGCACCAGGTCCGCGTCCGCGTCGCCGTGCAGCGACGGCACGCTGGAGAGCAACCCCCAGGTGTACGGATGCTGCGGCGAGCGGAGCACCTGCTCCACGCTGCCGTGCTCCACGGCCCGCCCGCCGTACATGACCAGCACCTCGTCGGCGACCTGGCCGACGACGCCGAGGTCATGGGTGATCAGGATGATCGCGGAGTGGAACTCGGCTTGGAGGTCGGCGAGCAGGTCCAGGATCTGCGCCTGCACGGTGACGTCCAGCGCGGTGGTCGGCTCGTCGGCGATCAGCAGCGCCGGGTCGTTGACCAGGGACATCGCGATCATCGCCCGCTGGCGCATGCCGCCGGAGAACTCGTGCGGGTACTGGTCGTAGCGGCGGGCCGGTTGCGGGATGCCCACCCGGTCCAGCATGTCCACCGCCCGCTGGCGGGCCTCGCGCCGGCTGGCCTTCGGGTGGTGCACCCGGTACGCCTCGGCGATCTGCCGGCCGACGCTGTAGTACGGGTGCAGCGCGGACAGTGGATCCTGAAAGATCATCGCCATGTCCCGGCCGCGCAGCCGGCGTACCTCCTCGTCCGGCAGACCGACAAGCTGTCGGCCGCCGACGGAGATCTCCCCGGTGATGGTGGCCCGCTTGGGGTCGTGCAGGCCGAGGATGGCCAGCGACGTGACGCTCTTGCCGGAGCCGGACTCGCCGACGATCCCGAGCGTGCGCCCCCGCTCGACGGCGAAGGACACCCCGTCGACCGCGCGCACCACGCCGTCGGAGGTGTCGAACCGAACCCGCAGGTCGCTCACCCGCAGGTAGGCGTCCAAGCTGTCCACGGCACCTCCCTCAGTGACGAAGAGAACTTACAACAATATCCAGAGGGTGAAAATAAGCTACAAGTTCGGCACGTGTCAGCGGGCCCGAGCGTAACGAGTCCGCATCAGCCCCGCACGCCCGTCACCTCGCACATTCGTGGCATCGGACGTACGTCAGGTGCGACCATTGGGCGCGCGGCCAGCAGAGGATGCCCGTGACACGAGGTGGAGGTGACGATGACCGCGGCGGTGTTCAACCACGAAGGCCCGTGGAGCGAAGAGGATTACCTCGCCCTCGGCGAGACGCAGCAACGCGTCGAACTCTTCGACGGGAGCCTCCACGTGACCCCAGCCCCCACCCCCCGACACCAACGCATCTCCCGCAGGCTCGGCAACATCCTCGAAGCAGCCGCCGGGCCGGCCGGCCTCGAACTACTGGAGGCGGTGAACGTCCGACTCCGGCCCGGTCGGATCCCAATCCCCGACCTCGTGATCACCGGTCCGATCGACTTCGACGAACTCAACGTCGGAGCGGGTGACGTGCGGTTGGTGTGCGAAATAATCTCACCGAGCAACGCATCCACCGACAAAGTGTTGAAGATGCACTATTACGCCGCCGCCGGGATCGGGTGGTACCTGCTGGTGGAGCAGGAGACCGGCGCGCTGCGCCTCTACCAGCGCCAGGGCGGCCACTACGTCGAAGCAGCGGCTGCGAAACGCGGCGAGGTCCTGGAACTGACCGAGCCGGTACGGGCCACGATCCGGCCGGAAGAACTTCTTCCCTGACGGGTGTCGGTCGGCTGCCCTAGGGTCGTCGCATGACCGAGTTCGACGCGGCCACCGCCGCCGTCCAGGCCGCCCTCGACGCGGGAGCGCGGTACGCCGACGCGCGGGTGATGCACCGCCGCTACGAGTCGATGACCGCGCGCAACGGCGACGTGGAGGAACTGACCCAGGACGAGAGCGTCGGGCTGGGCGTCCGGGCGCTGGTCGGCGCGAGCTGGGGCTTTTTCGCCGTACCCGATCTGTCGGACGCCGCCGCCCGCGACGCCGGCCGGCGCGCGACCCGGACCGCGATGGCGAGCGCGCGGGTGCCCGGCCCCCCGGTCGACCTGGTCGCGGTCGAGGCCGTGACAGCAAGCTGGTCCTCGGACTGCCGGATCGACCCGCTCGGGGTTCCGCTGTCCGACAAGGGTGACCTGCTGGTCGGCGCGACCCGCACGATGGCCGAGCACGGGGCGGACCTGACCGAGGGGCTCTACCAGATCTGGGACACCGCGAAGTGGTTCGTCTCCAGCGAGGGCCACCGCATCGACCAGCGGATCCGCGAGTGCGGCGGCGGCATCTCGGCCACCTCGATCGGCGACGGCGAGACACAGCGGCGGTCCTGGCCCAGCTACCGCGGGCAGTACGGCAGCACCGGGTGGGAACTGGTCGAATCGCTCGACCTGGCCGCGCACGCCGCGCAGATCGCCGAGGAGTCCCGGGCGCTGCTCACCGCGCCGCCCTGCCCGGCCGGCGAGACGGATCTGATCCTCGGCGGCGAGCAGTTGGCCCTGCAGATCCACGAGTCGGTGGGGCACGCCATCGAACTGGACCGGATCCTCGGCTGGGAGGCCGCGTTCGCCGGCACGTCCTGGCTGGACCTGGCCCAGCTCGGCTCGCTGCGCTACGGCTCCGAGCTGATGAACATCACCATCGACCCGACGATCCCCGGAGCGTTGGGCAGTTTCGCCTTCGACGACGAGGGCTCCCCGGCGGTCAAGCGGGACGCGGTGCGCGACGGTCGCTGGGTGGGTGTGCTCGCCGGCCGGGATTCGGCGGCCATGGCGGGCCTCGACTACGGCGGCAGCGTACGCGCCGACGGGTGGGCCCGGCTGCCGATGGTGCGGATGACAAACGTCGGCCTGGAACCCGGCCCGCACACCCTGGAGGAGATCATCGCGGCCACCGACGACGGCGTGTTGATGGATCTCAACCGATCCTGGTCGATCGACGACAAGCGGCTCAACTTCCAGTTCGGCTGCGAGGTCGGTTGGGAGATCAAGAAGGGGCGGCGGGGGCGGATGCTACGCAACCCGACGTACACCGGGATCGGGCCGCTGTTCTGGCGTTCGATGGACATGCTCTCCGGCGAGACCGTGCCCTGGGGGACACCCAACTGCGGCAAGGGCCAGCCGGGCCAGATCGGGCACACCGGCCACCCGGCCGCGCCGGCCCGGTTCCGCAACGTCCGCGTGGGGGTGTCAGCGTGAGCGCGAGGAGTGAGCCGGGTTTGCGAGCCCCGCAGTCGCGAACGAAAGGCGGCTCCGCGTGAGCGCGAGGAGTGAGCCGGTCTTGCGAGCCCCGCAGTCGCGAACGAAAGGCAGTTCCGTGAGCGCCGTGCGAGCCGCGCAGTCGCAACTGAAGGAGCTGCCGTGAGTGGGTCGACGGAGTCAGAACTGGCCGGCCAGGTCGTCGAGCTGGTCCGGCGGCTCGGCGGCCCGGCCGTGCAGGCCGAGGCGGTGGTGACCCGGGCGGATCTGGCGCTCACCCGCTTCGCCAACTCGGCCATCCACCAGAATGTCTCCGAGTCGACGGTCGGCGTCCGGCTGCGGTTGCACGCCGACGGACGGACCGCCGCCGGCAGCGGCAGCATCGTCACACCGGACGGGCTGCACGCGCTTGTCGAACGGACCCTTGCCGCGGCGCGCCTCGGCCCACTCGACCCGGGCTGGCCCGGTCTGGCGCCGCCCACGCCCGCACCGGTCGCGCCGCCCGTCGATGAGGCGACCGCCTACGCCGAGCCGGACCAGCGGGCCGACCGGGTGGGCGCTTTCGTGGCCGCTGCCGGCGGCCTCGCCACGGCGGGTTACTGCCGTACCGCGCACCGCTCGGCGGCGTTCGCCAACTCGGCGGGGCACAGCGCGTACGGCCGCTCGGCGGAGGCCGCGATGGACGGCATAGCTCGACGCGACGGCGCGGACGGTGTCGCGCGGCGCAGCGCCGATCGGCTGTCCGACCTCGACGGAGCTGAGTTGGGCGCGCACGCCACCGCGAAGGCACAGGCGGCGGCCGATCCGGTCGAGTTGCCGCCGGGGCGCTACGAGGTGGTGTTCGAGCCGGCCGCCGTGGCGGACCTGTTGCAGAACCTGGCCTGGTACGGCTTCAACGGCAAGCGGTACGCCGAGCGGCAGTCCTTCGCCGAGCCGGGAGCGGCCCAGTTCGACCGGCTGGTGACCCTGGTGGACGATCCGCTCGGCGCGTCGGGCCTGCCGTTCGACGCCGAGGGCACCGGCCGGCGGGCGGTGACCCTGGTCGAGGAGGGCACCACGCGGGCGGTCGCGCACGACCGGCGGACCGCCGCCGAGGCGGGTGTGGAGTCCACCGGGCACGCGATCGCGGGCGGTGCCACCTGGGGCCCGATGGCCCGCAACCTGCGGCTCTCACCCGCCGTGGCCGGCCCTCCCAGCGCGGTGGGCCGAAACACCACGGGCGCGGCGGCCGGAGCGGTCGTCGACGCGGACACCGCGACGCTGGTCGCCGGGGTACGACGAGGACTGCTGGTCACCGATCTCTGGTACACCCGTGTGCTCGACCCGAAGAGCCTGGTCGTCACCGGATTGACCCGCAACGGGGTGTGGCTGATCGAGGACGGCGCGGTCGTCCGGGCGGTCCGTGACCTGCGGTTCACCGAGTCGTACCCCCGGGCGCTCGGACCGGGCGCGGTGCTCGGGCTGGGCTCTGAAACCGTGCGCCAACCGGATCGGGTGGACGGCGCGTGGTGGGCGGCGCCGTCGGTGTGGCTGGCGTCCTGGCACTTCACCGGAGGCGCGTCGGGCTGACGTTTCGGCAATGCGCCACTAACGTGCGGGATTGACGGCGTTTCCGCAGGCCAGACACACGGGACACTCCCTTGCGCGGACGGCTCGCAAAGATCGGCGTAACGTGTGTCACTTAGCTGCGTCGGTCGATCCGGCGTGGTCGTTGGTGTGCGCATGACGTGGCAGCGGGTGCGGGTTCGCCGGTCCGCGTGCCGACCGGGAAGAGACCAGCCCGCCCGTACGGGCCCGTCGAGGAGACGACTCGAATGACTTCAACGGCAACGAGGCCGCGGGGGGCGCGGGCGCGCGCCGCCATCGCGGCGAAGACGTTGCGTACCGACCGATGGTGGTTCGCCCCGCTGATCACGGTGATCGGGCTCAGCGCCTGGGTGGCGTACGCGACGGTCCGGGTCTTCATGCACAAGTGGTACTGGGTGGACCAGTTCCGCTACCTGACCCCGTTCTACTCCCCGTGCGTGACCGACCGGTGTGTCGAGCAGGCCTCCCACTTCGGCCGGTTCCTGCCCGGCTGGTGGATCATCCCGGATGCCGCGCTGACCCTGCCGTTCCTGCTGCTGTTCCGGCTCACCTGCTACTACTACCGCAAGGCGTACTACCGGTCGTTCTGGCTGTCGCCGCCGGCCTGTGCGGTCCCGGACGGTCACAAGGAGTACGGCGGCGAGACCCGCTTCCCGCTGCTCGGCCAGAACCTGCACCGCTACTTCTTCTACGCCGCCGCGATCATCTCGCTGATCAACACGTGGGACGCGATCCTCGCCTTCCACTCGCCGAAGGGCTTCGGCTTCGGCCTGGGCAACCTCGTCCTGCTGCTCAACGTGGTGATGCTCTGGGCGTACACCATCTCCTGCCACTCCTGCCGGCACATCATCGGCGGGCGGCTCAAGCACTTCTCCAAGCACCCGGTGCGCTACCGGGCGTGGACCTTCGTCTCGGCGTTGAACGTCCGGCACATGCAGCTCGCCTGGATCACCCTCGGCACCCTCGCCCTGACCGACTTCTACGTGATGGCGCTCGCTGCCGGCTGGTTCAACGACCTGCGGTTCATCAACTAAAGGGCCCCTGACATGACCACAACCACTCGCATCGAACGACACCACTACGACGTCGTCGTCATCGGGGCCGGCGGCGCCGGTCTGCGCGCGGCGATCGAGGCCCGCCTCGCCGGCAAGAAGACGGCGATCATCTCGAAGTCGCTGTTCGGCAAGGCGCACACGGTGATGGCCGAGGGCGGCGCCGCCGCCGCGATGGGCAACGTGAACAGCCGCGACAGCTGGCAGGTGCACTTCCGCGACACCATGCGCGGCGGCAAGTTCCTCAACAACTTCCGGATGGCCGAGCTGCACGCGAAGGAGTCGCCGCAGCGGATCTGGGAGCTGGAGACGTACGGTGCGCTCTTCGACCGCACCAAGGACGGCAAGATCTCCCAGCGCAACTTCGGTGGACACGAGTACCCCCGACTGGCGCACGTGGGCGACCGGACGGGCCTGGAGCTGATCCGCACCCTCCAGCAGAAGATCGTCTCGCTACAGCAGGAGGACAAGCGCGAGTTCGGCTCGTACGACGCCCGGATCAAGGTCTTCTCCGAGACGACCATCACCGAGCTGCTGCTCGACGGTGACCGGGTCGCGGGCGCCTTCGGCTACTACCGCGAGTCGGGCGAGTTCATCCTCTTCGAGGCGCCGTCCGTGGTGCTGGCCACCGGCGGTGTCGGACGCTCCTACAAGGTCACGTCGAACTCCTGGGAGTACACCGGGGACGGTCACGCGTTGGCGCTGCGCGCCGGGGCGACGCTGATCAACATGGAGTTCCTCCAGTTCCACCCGACCGGCATGGTCTGGCCGCCCTCGGTGAAGGGCATCCTGGTCACCGAGTCGGTCCGTGGCGACGGTGGTGTCCTCAAGAACTCCGAGGGCAAGCGGTTCATGTTCGACTACGTCCCCGACGTCTTCCGCAAGCAGTACGCGGAGACCGAGGAGGAGGCGGACCGCTGGTACACCGACCCGGACAACAACCGGCGTCCGCCGGAGCTGCTGCCCCGCGACGAGGTGGCACGCGCGATCAACAGTGAGGTCAAGGCCGGTCGGGGCTCCCCCGCCGGCGGTGTCTTCCTGGATATCGCCAGCCGGCGCTCGGCCGACGAGATCCGCCGCCGGCTGCCCTCGATGTACCACCAGTTCAAGGAGCTGGCCGACGTCGACATCACCTCCGAGCCGATGGAGGTCGGGCCGACCTGCCACTACGTGATGGGTGGCGTCGAGGTGGACCCGGACTCGGGCGCCGCCTTCGGCCACGTACGCGGCCTGTTCGCCGCCGGCGAGGTGTCCGGCGGCATGCACGGCTCCAACCGGCTGGGCGGCAATTCCCTGTCCGACCTGCTGGTGTTCGGCAAGCGGGCGGGCGGGCACGCGGCCAGCTACGCCGACGGGTTGTCCGCCCGGCCGAAGGTGGCCGTGGACGCCGTCGAGGCCGCCGTGGAGACCGCGCTGGCCCCGTTGCAGCGGGACACCGGCGAGAGCCCGTACACCCTCCAGCAGGATCTCCAGGCGGTCATGGGGGATCTGGTCGGCATCATCCGGCGCGAGGGCGAGTTGACCGACGCGCTGGTGCGACTGGCCGAGCTGCGCGAGCGGGTCGCCAAGGTGAGCGCCGCCGGCGGCCGACGCTACAACCCCGGCTGGCACCTCGCCCTGGACCTGCGCAACATGCTGGTGGTCTCGGAGTGCACCGCGAAGGCGGCGCTGGAGCGGCAGGAGTCACGCGGCGGGCACACCCGGGAGGACTACCCGGCGATGGAGCCGAAGTGGCGGCAGGTCAACCTGGTCTGCTCCCTGGACGGCGACACCGTACGGCTCACCCGCAAGCCGCTGCCGAAGATGCGGGCGGAGCTGATCGGCCTCTTCGACCGGGCCGAGCTGGCCAAGTACCTCACCGACGAGGAGCTCGCCGACTTCGACTCCCTCGTTGCCGACGCTGGAGAGGCGGACAATCGATGAGCGCGAAGCGTCAGTTCCGGATCTGGCGGGGTGACGAGACCGGCGGCGACCTGCAGGACTACATGGTCGAGGTGAACGAGGGCGAGGTCGTCCTCGACGTCATCCACCGCCTCCAGGCCACCGACGCCCCTGATTTGGCCTGCCGGTGGAACTGCAAGGCCGGCAAGTGCGGTTCCTGCTCGATGGAGATCAACGGCAAGCCGCGGCTGGGCTGCATGACCCGGATGTCGACCTTCGGCGACGAGGAGACCGTCACCGTCACGCCGCTGCGGACCTTCCCCGTCATCCGGGACCTGGTCACCGACGTCTCGTTCAACTACGAGAAGGCGCGGGAGACGCCGGCGTTCGCCCCTCCGGCGGACGTCGCCCCGGGCGACTACCGGATGCAGCAGGTCGACGTCGAGCGCTCGCAGGAGTTCCGCAAGTGCATCGAGTGCTTCCTGTGCCAGAACGTCTGCCACGTGATTCGTGACCACGAGGAGAACAAGCAGGCGTTCTCCGGTCCGCGGTACTTCATCCGGGCGGCCGAGCTGGACATGCACCCGCTGGACACCAAGACCGACCGCAAGGAGTACGCGCAGGCCGAACAGGGCCTCGGTTTCTGCAACATCACCAAGTGCTGCACCGAGGTCTGTCCCGAGCACATCAAGATCACTGACAACGGGATCATCCCCATGAAGGAACGCGTCGTCGACCGCAGGTACGATCCCCTTGTGTGGCTTGGTAGCAAGATCTTCCGTCGGGGCGAGACGCCCCAGACCAGCGTGACCACCGCCCGCCAGGGCTCGGCGACGTCGTCGGGTGCGACCCGGGGCGGGGTGCACTCGCACGCGGGTGGCTCGCACGACCCGCGGGCCGAGGCGCAGGCGCAGTCCGGCGTCAACTGGGACCGGGAGGTGCCCCACCCGACCGCGCCGGCGGTCGACGACCGGGGCCGGCTGCCGCTGACCGAGCTCACCTTCGACCGGCCGGCCGCGCCGTCACCCTTCGGTGACGACGTGACCTTCCCGCTGCCTCCGGAGCACCTCAACTTCGCTCACCCGGACCAGGACGACAAGCACTGAGCACAGACCACCAGGGGCGGGGGCTGTCGACGACGCCGACAGCCCCCGCCCCATTCCCCCCACCCCCCACCCACCCACACCCACACCCACCCGCCCCCCACCCACCCCCCGCCCACCCCCGCCCACCCCCGCCCACGTTGATCATGAAGTTAGCGTCCTGCCTGCCGGCGTGTCGTGACGCCAACTTCATGATCAACGGCGCCCTGAGGGACCGGGGGTGGGATGGGGTGGGTGGGTTTAGGGGGTTCTCAGGTGGGGGCGTAGGGCTGCCACGATGGGGGCGTCGGCCGGCAGCCAGGTGACCGAGTCCAGTTCGTCGACGGTCAGCCAACGCAGTTCCTGGTGCTCCAGCGCCTGCGGCTCGTCCCCGTGCAGCAGACGAGCGGCGTACACCTTGAGCGCCGAACGGCCGTGGGCCATCCGGACGTTGCGGCCGACCCGAGCACCGATCTCGACGCGTACGGCCAGTTCCTCGGCGCACTCCCGGATCAGCGCCTCGGTCTCGCCCTCCCCCGGCTCGACCTTCCCACCAGGGAACTCCCACATGCCGGCCACCTCCGGCGGGGCGGATCGCGCACAGGCGAGCACCCGTCCATCCCGGATGATCGCCGCTCCCACGATCACTTTCAGGTCCCGTTGTTGGGCCTGCCCGCCACCATTAGCCCGTTCGGTCTGCACGGGCGTCCAGGGTGCCAGATCAATCGGCGGTTTGGGTACCGACACCGTCCGCTAGGCCAATAGAACACGGAAGTGTGGGCGTGGACACCCCTAGCGAGCGACGACAGACTAGGAGGCACCGACAAGACACGGGATGGCGACGATTTGGCCACAAGCCGGCAACGGCGCTTGGGGGGAGCGGTGATGCGCGTGCTGTTCAGCAGCCGAGCGAAGCACGACTACCTTTCCGACGCGTTGACCTTGCTAACTGGTTGGACGCGGGAAGGTGAACAGATCCGGCGGACGCTGGTGATCGACGATACCCAACACGCGGCCCTGACTGAACGGGTCAAGGTCGTGGCGGACGCTCTGCACCTGCGCCCCGAGATCAGCCGCCGGTCCGACAGCACCCTCATCCGGGTCGGGCACGGCAACGGTGAGCCACTGACCGAGGGTGAGGTCCTACTGGCCGCCCGCATCGAGGACGCCTACCGGGCGGTCACCGAGTCCTGACGAGCCACCCGGGCGCGGTGGCGCCGGTTTCCTAACCTGGGTCGCATGGCGAACATCGCGTACGACCGCAAGGAGCAGGTCCAGCAGATCGAGAGCGGGCTTCTCGACGGCGAGCAGATCATCGCCGTCTACGATGCCGTCGGCACCGGCACCGGGTTCATCGGGCTGACCGACCGGCGCGTGATCATCCAGGACCGCTCCTTCGTCGGCAAGCGGTATGCGATCACCAGCATCCCGTACTCGAAGATCACCAGCGTGAGCGTGGTCAGCAACAAGTCCTGGGGTGGGTCGTTCTTCTCCACCGGCGCGATCGCGATCCACGTCGGAACGCACACCTACGAGGTGGAGTTCCGCGGCGCGCAGAAGAGTCACCACGTACACAACGTGATCCTGCACCACATCTCCTGACCGCACGTCCTGCGCGGGCCCGGCGGGCATAAATGCCTTGCCGGGCCTCGGCGTGTCTGGTGTCCTCGGTTGGCAGCCCATGCGAAGGGAGCAGTGCCATGCCCAACACGACGAAGTCCCCCCGACCGAACGTCATCCGACTTGAGGAAACGAGGCTTCGTGAGCAGAACTGCTCTGCAGAGGACACGCGTCACTGAGCACAACCCCGGAGGCCGCTGATGTCGGTCTTCGACGATCCCGGCCTCTTCGGCCGGTTGTGGTCCGCCGGATACGACAGCCCCGGCAACCCCGACCCGGCCCCCGCCGTAGACTTCCTGGCCGAGCTGGCCGACGACGGGCCGGTCCTGGAACTGGCGATCGGCACCGGCCGGGTCGCGCTGCCACTGGCCGAGCGTGGCCTCAGCGTGCACGGCATCGAGGCGTCCGAGGAGATGCTGGCGCAGATGCGGGCCAAGCCCGGCGGCGACCAGATCCCAGCGGTCGTCGGTGACATGGCGGACGTGGGCGTGCCAGGCCCGTTCCGCCTGGCGTACCTGGTCTTCAACACGCTGTTCAACCTGGTGGACGCCGAGCGGCAGGCGGACCTGTTCCGCAACGTCGCCCGGGTGCTGTCGCCCGGCGGGGCGTTCGTCATCGAGACGTTCGTCCCCGACCCGCGCAGCTTCGACGCGGACGAGCAGGTGCAGGTCCGCGAGGTGACCGAGGACTCCGCGACGATCCGGCTGCACCGGTACGACCGACCGGCGCAGCGGTTCATCCGGCAGACCATCACCTTCGACGGGAACGGTGTGCACCTCAAGCCGTTCGCCATGCGGTACGCCTGGCCGCACCAGATCGACGAGATGGCGCGGCAAGCGGGCCTTGCGCTCACCGAGCGATACGCCGACTGGCAGCGGCGGCCGTTCACGGCGGACAGCCCGTCACACATCTCCGTCTACCGGGCGGAGTAGCGACGGTCGACTCGGGTTCCGCGCCTCCAGACGTGATCGCGGAACCCGAGTCGATCCCGACACCTGAACCGACCGCTTTCCGCGCTGGGCTGATTCTGCTGACAGCAGTCCCTGCTGGCCGATCGCGTCGATACCGTACATGTCGGTGTCGATGGCGCTGTTCCAGCGCAGCGCGTCGACCGCCCAGCTCCCCGCGGTGCTGGCCGCGAACGGCGCGATCACCGTGCTGGCGGTGCCCCTGGGCACCATGCTCGGCGGACCGCTGGTCGGTGCCATCGGGCCCCGACCGACGCTGCTCCTCTGCGCTACGGCGATCCTGGCGCTCGGCTGGCCACCGCAGGGCTCGCGATGCTGCGGCGGAGCGCGGGAGGCCCGGTCAGAATGCCGCGCCCGTCCAGCTCGCGGCTCTTGCAATCACAGTGCGAGCGCGAACCCGAGGCCGATCAGCACCGATGCGGCGGCGCCCGTCGCGAAGACCCGCCTGCTTCGAGGCCGCATTCCCCAGGTGTTGTCCCAGAACGGCACCCGCTTGCCGCGAATCTTGCCGCGCAGCCACCTCGCGCTGAGGAATAGCAACGTCCAGACCATGGCGGCACTGAGCGCACCGACCAGGCCGGAGGCCAGCGCTTCGCCAACAGGGGTGTGGGCGGCCAGCCGATAGGCGTCCGAGGAGCGCCGGTCTTTCCGGAGGATGGTGGGAACCTGGCCTGCCAGCACGAGGGCACACAGCGCTATCGGGGTGAGCCAGGGCTGCCGCATCGGCGGCGCGTCGAGGCGTGCCGAGTCCGCAAGGAGAAGCAGGATGATCGACCCGAATGGCAGCCAACTCAGCACGACGACCAGCGGCAGCCACGTCCCGGACATGACATCGGCCAGCATGACCATCAGGTCGTCACCGACGAGGATGCCGGCACCGAAGATCGCGAACCACAGCACCACATAGCCGAAGCCGAACCTTCGTAGATCCTGAGGCGACATGGTCGAGGAGTGTATTCAGCAGCGGTGACGCGCCAGCCTCAGACGGCGGGTCATCGATCCGCAAGGGAATCTGTACCGCCCGGACGACGGCCGTCGGCGACCGTCAGAGTCGGCGGGCGCGGAGGACACCGGTCAGTAGCGGCAGGGTGAAGTCACCCTCGGCGGTCTCGGCCCTCCCGGCGAGGAAATCGCGGATCCGGTCGAGTGTGGCAGTCCGGTCCGATTCCGGCATGACCAGCAACCCGGCCCGGGTGGCAAGCGTCGCGACCAGGGAGTTGGCGCTCCGGCGCTGCCCGTGGGGAAACTCGGCCTGCTCGGGCGCACCGAACCGGTCGGCAACCTCGCTGCTCGGGTTGAGCAGGTCTGCCGTCGCCGCACGCCAACTGCTCAACGTGTCACGCGGGCCGATGGCCGCGCTTCCGCTGACCCGTTCGAGGGCAGCAACCCAGTCGACCCGGTCGTCCAGGACGTTCCACAAACCGGCCAGGATGCCGCCGGGACTCAGGACCCGGGCGATCTCCGGCCCTGCGACGGCCATGTCGAACCAGTGCAGGGCGTTGCCGGCCAGCACCGCGTCGACGGACGTGTCCGGCAGGGGAATCGCCTCCGCGCTACCCGCGAGGGCCCGTACGGTCGGCAGCGCGCGGCCCAACTCGGTGAGCATCGCCGGGTCGGGCTCCACCGCCACGACGTCGACACCAAGCGCGATCAGCGTGGCGGACAGTTTGCCGGTGCCGGCGCCGAGGTCGAGGACTCGCGAGCCGGGCGCGAACTCGAGCGCCCACCGCGCCGCGGCCTGCGCGTAATCCGGGCGATGCCGGGCGTACGCGGACGCCTCCGAACCGAACGACGAGCTGAGCACCACCGGTACCACCGTCCTTCTGCTGCCCGTGTTCCACATCATCGCTCGGGATCCTGGATGTCGGGGTGTCCCGCCCGGCCGGACACCCCGATTTCTAAGAAGCCGGAGACGTGAAGCTGCCGTCGTCAGCAGCAGCGCGAGCCGACTCCGCTGGCTGCTGGCTCCTGCGTCTCGGCATCAATCGGTTCGCCGCAGCGACACTCTTCGTCGGTCGCCTTGGTGAGCGTGTCGGCGTCGGCCTTGACGGTGTAGACCTCCCAGCGCTCGTCACCCGGGCCGCGTACCCAGACCTTGTCCTGCAGGGCGTAGCAGCACTCGGTGTCGTTCTCCTCCAACGTGATCAGGCCGGAGTCGGTGAGGCGCCTGGTGGCGGCGGTGACGTCGTCCGTGCTGAACACCTCGACGCCCAGGTGGTCCAGCACGGTGGGCTGGTCGGCTTCGCCCTCGATGAGGACCAGCTTCAGCGGCGGGTTCTCGACGGCGAAGTTGGCGTAGCCGGGCCGGCGCTTGGCCGGGTCGACGCCGAACAGCTTCGAGTAGAACGCGACCGAGCCGTCGAGGTCGGACACGCACAGAGCGAGTTGGACACGGGACATGAAACACCTCCTGCTGGAGCGGACTGCTGTCTAGACGGATTTCGAATCAACCCCACCGTTGCACCCTGATTCGACGCCTGTCAAGCTAGACAAGTGTCGAAACAAAGTTTGCCAATCGTGGACCTGCAAGCGGTGGCCTGCTGCGCGCCGCTCGCGGTCCGCCCGATGGACGCCGAACAGGCGGCGGTCGTCGCGCCGATGTTCAAGGCCCTCGGCGACCCGGTCCGGCTGCGGTTGATGTCGATGATCGCCTCGGTGCCGGAGATCTGCGTGTGCGACCTGACCCCGGCGTTCGACCTGTCCGGGCCGACCATCTCCCACCACCTCAAGGTGCTGCGGGAGGCCGGTCTCGTCGACGCCGACCGTCGCGGCACATGGGTGTGGTACACGGTCAAACCCGAGGCGCTCCGTCAGCTCGGCGTGCTGCTCGACCTGCCCGCCACGACCGCTTCTCCCACCCGGTGAACCGAACCCTCAACCGCCGCGCCTCCGCCGAGTTCGCCGGCACCGCGCTCCTGGTCGCCGCCGTCGTCGGGTCCGGGATCGCCGCGGCTCGCCTCTCCCCCGGTGACGTCGGGCTCCAGTTGCTGGAGAACGCGATCGCCACCGCGTTCGCGCTGGGGTCACTCATCCTCATGTTCGGGCCGGTATCCGGGGCGCACTTCAACCCCGTCGTCTCCGCCGTCGACTGGTGGCTCGGCCGCCGCGCCGGCACCGGCCTGGCCGGCACCGATCTCGCCGCCTACACCGCCGCCCAGGTCACCGGCGCGGTCGCCGGATCCGTACTGGCGAACCTCATGTTCGACCTCCCGGCAGTCACCTGGTCACAGACCGACCGCACCGGCGAGAACCTGTGGCTGGCCGAGATGGTTGCCACCGCCGGTCTGGTCGTCCTGGTCTTCGCCCTCGCCCGTAGCGGCCGGACCGCCACCGCGCCCGCAGCCGTCGGCGCCTACATCGGTGCGGCCTACTGGTTCACCTCGTCCACGTCGTTCGCGAACCCCGCCGTCACCATCGGCCGGGCCTTCACGGACACCTTCGCCGGCATCGCGCCCACCTCGCTGCCCGGCTTCGTGGTCGCCCAGTTCGTCGGCGGCCTGGTCGGCGTCGCCGCGCTCGCCGCCTGGTACCCCCACGCCGCAGACGCCGCCGACGATGTCCTCGTACCCCACCTCCCCCAGGAGCCAAAAGCCCGATGAGCGACAAGCCCAGCGTCCTGTTCGTCTGCGTGCACAACGCCGGCCGCTCGCAGATGGCGGCCGGCTGGCTCCGCCACCTCGGCGGCGACACCGTCGAGGTCCGCAGCGCCGGCAGCGAACCCGCCGAGACGATCAACCCGGTCGCCGTCGACGCCATGCGCGAGGTCGGCATCGACATCACCGACCAGACCCCGGTCCGGCTCACCTGGGACGCCGCCGAAGCCAGCGACGTCATCGTCACCATGGGCTGCGGCGACGCCTGCCCCGTCTTCCCCGGCACACGCTACGAGGACTGGAAACTCACCGATCCGGCCGGGCAATCCATCGACGTCGTCCGTGAGGTCCGCGACGACATCAAGGGTCGCGTCACCGCACTGCTGCGGGAGTTGCGGCGCTGACGCCACACATCCTCACTCGTTGGCGGTCGGCCGTCGTCGACGATTCTGGGACACGGGTGGAGGTAACCGGAGTTCAGTCTTTCCGGCGGAACTCGATCAGGTCGCAACTGTCCGGGTCGCCTTCGAACCGGCACAGCCAGGGTTTCCGGGACCGGGCTTAACTGTCGTCGGTGAATACCGACGTGCCGCCGCTCAGCCTGTCCCAGGCTGAGCGGCGGGTACTGGAGATCCAGACCAAGCTGCACCGATGGACCCGCGAGGATCCTTATCGCAGGTTCGATGACCTCTACAACCTCGTCGCAGACCCGGCCTTCCTGATGGTGGGTTGGGAACGGGTACGGGGAAACAAGGGAGCCGGCACGGCCGGGGCGGACGGGCGCACCGCGTTGTCCATCACGGTCGGCCAGGGGGTGGAGGAGTTTCTCGACGAGCTGCGGGCACAGATCAAACAGCGCAGCTTCCGCCCGTTGCCAGTGAAGGAACGGATGATCCCGAAAGCGAACGGCAAGCTGCGTCGTCTGGGGATCCCGACCATCGCCGACCGGGTGGTCCAGGCATCCCTGAAACTGGTGTTGGAACCGATCTTCGAGGCGGACTTCCACCCGTGTTCCTACGGGTTCCGTCCCGAACGCCGGGCCCATGACGCGATCGCCGAGACGCGTCTGCTCACGTCCAAGCGCTACGAATGGATCGTGGAGGGCGACATCACGGCGTGCTTCGACGAGATCTCGCACCCGGCGCTGATGGACCGGGTGCGGCAACGGATCTCCGACAAGCGCGTCCTGGCATTGGTGAAAGCGTTCCTCAAGGCCGGGATCCTCGGTCAGGAGGGAACGCTGCGGGACAACGACACCGGCACCCCACAAGGAGGGATCCTGTCCCCGTTGCTGGCCAACATCGCGTTGTCGGTGCTGGACCAGCACATCGCCGGGCATCCGAGCGAGGGCGTGACCCTGCCGCGAGCACGCCGCGCCGAGGCGGCGATGGAGCTACCCACCCCTGCGCAGGTTCGAGCCCTGCTGGACGCCGCTGCCCCCGGTTCGTGGCCTTCATCGCCCTGGCCGCGTTCGCTGGGCTGCGTCTCGGCGAGACATCCGGCGTGCAGGTGACCGACGTCAACTTCCTCGGTCACAGCCTCCGGGTGAAGCGACAGGTCCAACGTGGCCCAGGCGGCACGGTGGTGATCTCACCACCGAAGTACGGCAGCGAACGAACCGTATTCCTCGCGCCGGCACTGGTCGAGGTCCTCTCGCGGCACGTCGCCAAGCACCGAGAGGGCACGGACCCCCGGCGCTGGCTCTTCGAGGGCAAGCCCGGCGACCCGCCGCACCAGAACACCGTCGGCTACTGGTGGCGCAAGACCTGCCGAGACGCCGGGGTTACCGGCTTCACGCTGCACGACCTACGTCACTACTACGCGTCCGGCCTCATCGCGCAGGGCTGTGACGTCGTAACCGTCCAGCGGGCGCTCGGCCACGCCAGCGCCACCGTGACCCTGAAGACCTACAGCCCTCTGTGGCCGACCGCCGAGGATCGGACCCGCAAGGCGACGGCCGCTCTGATGACCGAAACGCTGGGTCGCGCCGAACGGTCTGCGGACTCCCTGCGGACCAAGGAGGCGTGACATAGCCCGTGACCTGCACGAACGTGGCCCACTTAGACGTTGAAGCGGAACTCCACGACGTCGCCGTCCTGCATGACGTACTCCTTGCCTTCGATGCGGACCTTGCCCGCCGCCTTGGCCGCTGCCATCGATCCGGCCGCGACCAGGTCGCCGTAGGAGACCACCTCGGCCTTGATGAAACCGCGCTGGAAGTCGCTGTGGATGACACCTGCGGCCTCCGGCGCGGTCGCGCCGACCGGGACGGTCCAGGCCCGGGCTTCCTTGGGGCCGGCCGTGAGGTACGTCTGAAGCCCGAGCGTGCGGAAGCCGACGCGGACGAGTTGGTTGAGGCCGGGCTCGTTCTGCCCGATCGACTCCAGCAGCTCGCGGGCCTCCTCCTCGGGCAGATCCACCAGCTCGGATTCGATCTTGGCGTCCATGAAGACGGCCTCGGCGGGGGCGACCAGGGCACGCAGTTCGTCGAGGAACGACTCGTTGGCCAGTTCGGCCTCGTCCACGTTGAAGACGTACAGGAAGGGCTTGGTGGTGAGCAGGTGCAGCTCGCGCAGGTGCTCCAGCTCGATCTTTGCGGCGGCGGCCCCGGAGTAGAGGGTGGTGCCGCCGTCGAGCACCTCGATCGCGGCCTTTGCGGCGGCGACCGCTGCGGCCCGGTCCTTGCGGAGCTTGGCCTCCTTCTCCAACCGGGGCAGCGCCTTGTCCAGGGTCTGCAGGTCGGCGAGGATCAGCTCGGTGTTGATCGTCTCGATGTCGTCGGCCGGCGACACCTTGCCGTCGACGTGCACCACGTTCGGGTCGGAGAACGCCCGGACCACCTGGCAGATCGCGGAGGCGTCGCGGATGTTGGCCAGGAAGGCGTTGCCCCGACCCTGCCCCTTCGACGCGCCCCGCACCAGGCCCGCGATGTCGACGAACGACACCGGAGCCGGCAGCACCTTCTGCGAGGAGAAGATCTCGGCCAGCTTGCCCAGCCGCTCGTCGGGCAGCCCGACCACGCCGACGTTGGGCTCGATGGTGGCGAACGGGTAGTTCGCCGCCAGCACGTCGTTCTTGGTCAACGCGTTGAAAAGCGTGCTCTTGCCGACGTTGGGCAGGCCGACGATGCCGATGGTGAGACTCACGACGAGCCAGCTTACGCCGGTGCCGGACGGGCCGGTCCAGGCGGCTCCGATTCCACCGGGTCGGACTCCGCCCCTGGTCGTGCACAGGCACGTCTGCCGAGGTGGCAGACGTGCAGTTCCACATCATGGTCGACGGCCCGTTGACGGCGGCGGAGCTGGCGTTCGAGGATCGGGTTTGACCGGCGCTCAACGAAGCAGGCGGGGCGCGATGACCGACTCCCGCACCGACCAGCTCGTGCATCAACGGTCGGCGCTGGCCCTCGCTGTCGTAGTGCACGCCGTTGCCGTACGGCAGCCAGCCCAACGCCTCGGTGTAGCCCCGCAGCCGGGGGCCGAAGCTGTCGGTGGCACCGCCCACGTGCCAGCAGATCGAGCCGGCGGAGACGCCCGCCAACACCACGCCAGCCTGCCAGCACTCGTGCAGGATCTCGTCGAGCCCGTGCACCCGCCAGACCGCGACGAGGTTGGCGACGCTGCCGCCGCCGACCCAGATCACGTCCTGGGCGAGCAGGTGGGCGCGGACGTCGTCGACGTTCGGCATCGGGAACAGCGCGAGGTGGGACAGACGGAACCGCGTGTCGGCGAACGCTTCCGTAGACGGCCGTGAACGAGGTGGGCTGGTCGCCGACGGCCTGCCCGAGGTAGCCAGATCCGCGGTTGTGAACCGGCCTCGGCCAACTCGGCGGCCAGTTCGAAGACCGGGCCGGGACGCGGGTCGGCCGGCCCTCGGTCGCCTCGGAAGAAACCCATGCTGGTGGCGAGGATGGTGGGTTCACTGGCGGGCACGGGAGATCCTTCCGTCGGCGCGGTCCGCCGTCCCATCCTGCCGCAGTCGATCATCGCTGGCGTGGCGTTGGCGGGGAATGTGGGCGGACTGCGCGCTGCTCGGGTCGACGGTGCTCGACCCGCCGGGAGGGATCGCCTGCGCATCGTGCCGGCGCCTCGCCGCAGTGGCCCCGGCGCGAGGCTCGATCTCGCCGGACGGCAGGTCGTCGAACGGCCGCTCAGTCGCGGGCAGTTGAGCGGCAGCGGCGCGGGGCAGGGTGAACCGGTCCGCGGCTGCCGGGCCGGCGGAGACCGACTCGCGCAGCATCCAGCGCACCTCGTCGGCCGTCCAGCCCAGCCCCGGGCGGGCGGCGACCTCCCCGATCAGCCGCCGGCCGACGCTCGTGTCGTCGTCGTAGAAGCGCATGCACCAGTGATGCGTCCACATGCCGAGCGCCCGCAGACCAGCGTCGTCGAGCGACCGGACCAGCCGACCGCAGGCGGTGTCGGCGAACGGCTCCGCCTCGTCGGCGGACCGGTCCCGCTCGATGGCGCCGACCGCGGCTGGCGCGACGGCCCGCATCCGGCGGTAGAAGGACTGCGCCACCGCGCGGGGCAACGGAGGGAACGAGCCCTGTGTCGACGCCGCCACCCAACCCGCCACGCTCGCCATCGCCGCCCCCCTTCTTGAGTTGGTGGCGGACGTTACCCGGCGGGACCGACACTTCCGGGCCGAAATCCCCCACCCCGCCCTCTTCCCCCTGGTGATCAAGAGGCCTGCGTCACGGGGCACGGTGTGTCGTGACGCAAACCTCTTGATCACCACGCGGGGAGGGACTGGGTGGGGTGGGAGGGTTGTTGGGTTTCAGCAGTGGTGGGACCGGTGCAGCAGGGGAAGGAGGGGGGTTGGGATGGGCAGCGCTTTGGCTCGGGTGCCTGATTCGCTCGTGGGGCAGATCGTCACACCCGGCGACCGCCGGTACGCGCAGCTGCGCTCGACGTACACGACGACGGCCTCGCCGGCCGCCGTCCTGCTGCCGAAGACCACCGCGCAGGTGATCGACGCGATCCGGTACGCGCGGGAACAGCGACTGCCGATCGCGGTGCGCAGCGGCGGGCACGGCCTCTCCGGAGCCTCCTCCAACAACGGCGGCGTCGTCATCGACCTCTCCATGCTCAACCGGGTGCAGGTGCTCGACCAGCGGGCCGGCCTGGTCCGGATCGAGGCCGGCGCACGCTGGGCGAACGTCGCGAAGGCGCTGGCTCCGTACGGCCTGGTGATCAGTTCGGGCGATTACGGCGGTGTCGGCGTGGGCGGGCTGGCCACGGGCGGCGGCGTCGGCTGGCTGGTACGCGCCCACGGCCTGACCATCGACCGCGTCCGCGCGGTGGAGGTGGTGCTCGCGGACGGAACGCTGGTACGCGCCGACGCGGAACATGAACCCGAGCTGTTCTGGCTGGTCCGGGGCGCCGGGGCGGGGGCCGGTGTCGTGGTGGCGTTCGAGATCGAGGCCGCCGAACAGCGCAACGTCGGCGTGACGCAGCTGGTCGTCGAGGCGCACCCGGACGGCCGTACCGTCCGGGAGTGGGCGAGGTACCTCGCGCAGGCACCCCGGGAGCTGTCCGCCGCCGCCGTGCTCTTCGCCGAGGGCCGCTCGGCGCTCATGTCCGTCACCGCGGTGGTGGCCGCGGAGAGCCTGCGCCGCGTCCGCCCGGTGGTGGAGCCACTGCTCGCCATCGGGAAGGTGCTCGAACACCGGAGCGACCTGCGGCCGTACCCGACACTGGTGCCGACCGCGCACCTGCGCCCGAACGTCGGACAGCAGCGGGGTACGACCACCAACGGCCTGTTCACCGAGCTCGACGAGGCCGGCGCGCGGGCCGTGACACGGGCGGCGACCGGCCCGGGGCGGGCGGTCGTCCAGCTCCGCTCCATGGGCGGGGCGGTCAACGGCGTCGCGGCCGACGCGACGGCCTACGCCCACCGGCACCAGAACACCCTGGTCATCGCCTCGACGTTCCCCCCGCTGGGTGGCGCGGCGTTGGACACCGCCTGGCGGGCGGTCGGCGGGCGCGCCGACGGCGAGTACGTCAACTTCGAGAGCCAACCGGGCCCGGCGGCATTCGCCCGGATCTACCCGGGCGAGACCGGCGCACGGGTACGTCGGCTGTGGAAGCGGTACGACCCGGACGGCGTGTTCCGCTCGCCCCTGCTGGCCGGCCAGTCCTCCCGGTCGGGGCAGTCCAACCGGTCCGGCCAGCGGTCCGGCCAACCCGCCCGCTCAGGACAGCGGTCCGGCCAGCCGCACCGGCGTCGTCGCTGAGCGGTGCCCGGCCCTGAGGCGGCCCGGCAGCCCTGCACACTCAGGTCCGATTCCCGCCAGCCGAGGGCCGGACCAGCGGGGCATCATCGGTGACGTGGAGATGGACTTCGAGCGGTGCTACCGGGCGGTGGACAGTCGTGACCAGCGGTTCGACGGCTGGTTCTACACCGGGGTCACGTCGACCGGGATCTACTGCCGGCCGTCCTGCCCGGCGGTCACCCCCAAGCGGCAGAACGTCCGGTTCTTTCCGTCGGCCGCCGCCGCTCAGAGCGCCGGGTTGCGTGCCTGCCGCCGCTGCCAACCGGACGCCGCGCCCGGCTCGCCCCAGTGGGACGTCCGCGCCGACGTGGTGGGCCGGGCGATACGGCTGATCGCCGACGGGGTGGTCGACCGGGACGGCGTACCGGGGCTGGCCGCCCGCCTGGGCTACACCGAACGGCACCTGCACCGGATGTTGCGCGCCGAGATGGGTGCCGGGCCACTCGCGCTGGCCCGGGCCCAGCGGGCGCAGACCGCCCGGATCCTGATCGAGACGACCGGCCTGGGGATGGCCGAGATCGCGTTCGCCGCCGGGTTCGGCAGCGTGCGGCAGTTCAACGACACGGTCCGCGAGGTGTACGCGAGCGCTCCCTCCGAACTGCGGACGGCTCGTGGCCGACACCTGGCGGCGGTCGGGGCGGGGACGATCACGCTGCGGCTGGCGTACCGTCCGCCGATGCACGCCCGCGCGTTGCTGGACTTCCTCGCGGTGCGCGCGCTGCCCGGGGTGGAGGAGGTACGCGACGGGACGTACCACCGGGGGTTGCGGTTGCCGCACGGCCCCGGCCAGGTGGCCCTGACCCCGGCGGACGGGCACGTCTCGGCGACGCTGCGCCTGACCGACCTGCGCGACCTGGCGCCGGCGGTGGCCCGCTGCCGACGTCTGCTCGATCTGGACGCGGACCCGGAGGCCGTCGACGCCACGCTGGCGGCGGACCCGGCCCTGGCCCCGACGGTGGCCGCCGAGCCGGGCATCCGCGTCCCCCGCGCGGTCGACAGCTTCGAGATGGCCGTCCGCGCGATCGTGGGCCAGCAGGTCTCGGTGACGAGCGCGAGAACAACACTCACCCGCCTGCTGGCCACCCGCGTCGATCATGAAGTTGTTGCGCCCGACGACGGCGTGTCGCGCCAGCAACATCATGATCAACGGGGTGACCTGCGGGGGTTCCTCACGCCTGAGGAGGTTTTGGAGATTTCGGATGGTGCTTTTGGGATGCCGGTGCGGCGGCGGGAGACCATTCGCGGGCTCGCCCGTGCCGTCCTGGACGGCACTGTGGACCTGGCGCCGGGGGGTGACCGCGAGGAGACCATACGGCGACTGTTGGCGCTGCCCGGGATCGGCCCGTGGACCGCCAACTACCTCGCCATGCGCGCCCTCGGCGACCCGGACGTCCTCCTCGACAGCGACCTCGCGATCCGCCGGGGCGCGGCAGCGCTCGGCCTCCCCGACACGACCCTCGACGCGCACGCCGAACGGTGGCGCCCCTGGCGGTCCTACGCCACGATCAGACTCTGGAGAGCGGCATGAGCATCGACAGCACCGTCCTGACCACCCCGACCGGTCCACTGAGCATCCTCGCCGACGGCGACGGTCAGGTCCTGGCTGCCGGTTTCACCCCGGACTCCGAGGCTCTGCTGCCCCTGATCCACCCGACCCTGCGGGCGCCGGTCCGGCAACGCGCCGACCTCGGGCCGACCACCGTGGCCGTCCGGGCCTACCTGGACGGGGACCTCACCGCCATCGACACGGTGCCGGTACGGCAGCACAGCGGAGGCGAGTTCATGGCGTACGCCTGGCAGGTGTTGCGGGACGTGCCGCCGGGCGCCCCGGTCACCTACACCGGGTACGCGGCGCTGGCCGGCCGGCCACCGGCGGTGCGGGCCGCGGCGGCCGCCTGCGCGCGCAACGCCGCAGCGCTCTTCGTGCCCTGCCACCGGGTGCTGCGTACCGACGGGAGCCTCGGCGGCTACCGCTGGGGGCTGGACGTGAAGAAGTGGCTTCTCGGTCATGAGCGGCGGTTGACGGCAAGCTGACAACTACATCGGCACCCAATGACGCTACCGTCGGGTAGTGCCTGTGGAGAGCGACGGCGACCGGGCCGCCCCGGTCGCCGCGGGCCGCCACCCCGTGCACAACCTCTGGCGGCTGCGCCGCTACCTGCGCCCATACGCCACCGAGTTCGCCTGGTTGCTGGTCGCGGGGCTGGCCGGCACGGCCGCCGGGATCGCCGTACCCCTGGTGGTGCAGCGGGTGGTGGACGGGCCGGTGGCCCGCCACGACCCCGCCGGTCTGCTCCAGCTCGGCGGCCTGGCGCTGCTGCTCGGCGTGGTCGAGGCGGTGCTCATCTTCATCCGCCGGTGGGTGCAGTCGTCCTCGTCGGTGGGCATGGAGGCGGCGCTGCGCGCCGACGTCTACGCGCACCTGCAACGGCTGCCGGCCAGTTTCCACGACCGCTGGCAGTCCGGCCAACTGCTCTCCCGGATCACCAGCGACCTGTCGGTGATCCGCCGCTTCCTGTCGTTCGGTGTCTTCTTCCTGGTGCTCAACCTGACCACGTACGTGGTGGTGGTGCTGCTGCTGATCCACCTGCACGCGGCACTCGGGCTGCTGGTCGCGGCCAGCGCCGTGCCACTGCTGCTGATCACCCGCCGGTTCGGTCGGCACTACCACACCGCGTCCCGACGGATGCAGGATCAGCAGGGCGACGTGGCGACCCTGGTCGAGGAGACCGCGCAGGGCCTGCGCACCATGAAGGCGTACGGGCGGGGGCCCGAACTGGCCGCCCGCTTCGCCGACGGGGCCCGCACGCTGCACGACACCGGCGTGGGCAAGGGCCGACTGCTGGCGAACACGGCGGCACTGCTCGACCTCGTGCCCAACCTGACCCTGGGCGTGGTGCTGGTGGCCGGAGCGGCCGCCGCCGCGCGGGGCGTGCTCACCATCGGGGAGCTGGTGGCGTTCGCCAGCCTCCAACTGATGCTCATCTGGCCGGTGCAGTCGCTGGGCTGGATCATCGCCAACGGCCAGGAGGCGGCCACGGCGGCGGACCGTGTCCAGGAGGTGCTGGACACTCCGCCGAAGATCGTGGACGCTCCCGACGCGCTGGCGTTGACCCGCGACGCGGTGCAGGGTCGCCTCCGCTTCGAGCGGGTCGCCTTCCGCTACCCGGGCGCCGCCACAGGCGTCCTGCACGAGATCGACCTGACCATCGAGCCGGGCGAGACGCTCGCCCTGGTCGGGGCCACCGGGTGCGGCAAGAGCACGCTGCTCTCCCTGGTGCCCCGGCTGCACGAGGTGACCGGCGGCCGGATCACCCTCGACGGGCACGACCTGCGCGAACTGCGACTGGCCTCGCTGCGCCGACTGGTCGGGGTGGCGTTCGAGGAACCCACTCTCTTCTCCATGTCGGTGTGGGAGAACCTCACCCTGGGCCGCCCGGACGCCGACGACGACGAGGTCCGCGCGGCCCTCGCGCTGGCGCAGGCCGACTTCGCGTACGACCTGCCGTGGGGTCTGGCCACCCGGGTGGGTGAGCAGGGGTTGTCCCTCTCCGGCGGCCAGCGGCAACGGTTGGCGCTGGCGCGCGGGCGGTGCTCGGTCGCCCGGCGCTGCTGATGCTCGACGACCCGCTGTCCGCCCTCGACGTGCACACCGAGGCGCTGGTCGAGGGGGCGCTGCGGCAGGTGCTGCGTGCCAGCACCGCGCTCCTGGTGGTGCACCGGCCGTCGACGATCGCGCTGGCCGACCGGGTGGCCCTGCTCGACGGTGGACGGATCGCCGCGATCGGCCGGCACTCGGAGTTGCTCGCCACCGTGCCCGCCTACCGCGCGTTGCTCGCCGCCGAGCCACCTCCCGCGCAACCAGCCCCCGCGCCACCGGCCCCCACGCCGCAGCCACCACCCGCGCAACCGGCCCCCACGCCGCAGCCGCCACCCGTGCAACCGGCCGCCGCCCACGCGGCCGGGACCGAACCCGGGCGCACCGGGCCGACGGGGCCCGGCGCGTCCACCTCGGACGGTTGGGGGTTGGTGCGCTCGTGACGTCCCCGGAGCAGGTCGACCCGCCTTCCGAGAAGGAGCCGGAGCTGACCCGCTGGCGGGGGACGGCCACCGACCCGGAGGCCGACCGGAGTCGGGCCGAGGAGAGCACCCCGGAGGCGGTCGCCCGGCTGCGCCGGCACAGCCGGGCCCTGCTGGCCGACCTGCTGCGCCCGCACCGGGGGCGACTCGCCGCAGCGGTCGGCCTGCTGCTGGCGCAGAACGCCGCCGCGATGGCCGGCCCGTACCTGGTCATGGTCGGCATCGACCGGGCCATCGCCCCGCTGCGCGCCGGGGATGCCACCCCGCTGGTCGCCGTCGCCGGGGCGTTCGCCGTCGCCACCGTGACGGAGTACGCGGCCCGTCGCGGCTTCCTCACCCTCTCCGCCCGCATCGGCCAGGCCGTCCTGCTGGACCTGCGGCAGCGGGTCTTCGGGCACTTCCTGCGGCTGTCGGTGGGGTTCCACGAGCGGTACACGTCGGGCCGGATGGTGTCCCGCCTCACCAGCGACCTGGACTCCATCGCCGAGCTGGTCGACGGTGGGATCGACAGCCTGGTGCTGGCCGCGCTGTCGATCCTGTCGGTGGCCGCCATCCTGCTCTGGCTGGACCTACCGTTGGCCGCGGTGACGCTGCTCGCGTTCCCGTTCCTGTTCTGGCTCTCACGCTGGTTCGCACGGGCGTCGGCCACCGCCTACCGACGGACCAGAGAGGCCGTCGCGCTGGTCATCGTGCACTTCGTGGAGTCGATGCGGGGCATCCGCGCGGTGCAGACGTTCCGCCGCGAGCCCCGCAACCAGCGGATCTTCGTGGCGCTCGGGGACGACTACCGGCGTGCCAGCCTGGACGCCTTCCGGCTGATCGCCACGTACTCGCCGGCGATCAAGTTGGTCGGCAACCTCACCGTCGCGGTCGTGCTCTGCTACGGCGGATGGCGGGTGCTCGGCGGACGGACCGAGGTCGGGGTGCTCGCCGCGTTCCTGCTCTACCTGCGGCGCTTCTTCGAGCCGATGCAGGAGCTGAGCCAGTTCTACAACTCGTTGCAGTCGGCGACGGCGGCGCTGGAGAAGCTGGCCGGGGTGCTCGACGAGCGGCCCGCCGTCGCCGAACCGGCCCGGCCGGTGCCGCTGCCGCGCGGCCCCGGTCACGGCGAGCTGACCTTCCGGGGCGTCTCGTTCGGCTACCGCGCCGACACGCCCATCCTCGCGGGGCTCGACCTGAGGGTGCCGGCCGGGCAGACGGTCGCGCTGATCGGGCCGACCGGCGCGGGCAAGTCGACGATCGCCAAGCTCGTGGCCCGGTTCCACGACCCGGACGCCGGCACGGTCCTACTGGACGGGATCGACCTGCGCGCGGTGTGCGACGCCGACCTGCGCCGCGCCGTGGTGCTCGTGACCCAGGAGAACCACCTGTTCAGCGGCACCGTCGCCGAGAACATCCGGTTCGGGCGGCCGGGCGCCGACGACGCCGAGGTGCGGGCCGCCGCCCAGGCGATCGGCGCGCACGAGTTCATCGTCGCGCTGCCCGACGGGTACGCCACGCAGGTGCACCGGCGCGGCGGCCGGCTCTCCGCGGGGCAGCGGCAACTTGTCGCGTTCGCCCGGGCGTTCCTGGCCGATCCCACCGTGCTGATCCTCGACGAGGCGACGTCGTCGCTGGACGTGCCGACGGAACGGCTGGTGCAGCGGGCGCTCGGCACCATCCTGCGGGACCGGACGGCGCTGGTGATCGCACACCGCCTCTCCACTGTGGAGACGGCCGACCGGGTGCTCGTCCTCGACGACGGGCAGGTCGTCGAGGACGGCCCGCCGGCCGTGCTGGTCGGGTCCGGCGGCCGGTACGCGGCCCTGCACCGGCAGTGGCGCGACTCGCTCGTGTAGAACCGGCGATACGCAACTCCGTGGCTCGGCACCCTGCTGATGCCTACGATCGGCAGATGACCGATACGGCGAGGACGGCCCGCGCCGGCGTTCCCGAGCGTCCCAGTCTGGACGGGCTCGAGGAGCGCTGGGCGCAGCGCTGGCAGGAGGAGGGCACGTACACGTTCGACCGCGCGAAGGCGACCGTTCCGGGTCGCGGTGCGGCGTCAGACGCGCCGAGCCGGAATGGTCGTAGCAAGGACGTGTACGCGATCGACACGCCGCCGCCGACCGTATCGGGCGAGCTGCACATGGGGCACGTCTTCTCGTACACGCACACCGACACCGTCGCCCGCTACCAGCGGATGCGCGGCAAAACCGTCTTCTACCCGATGGGCTGGGACGACAACGGGCTGCCCACCGAACGTCGCGTGCAGAACGTCTACGGGGTGCGCTGCGACCCGGCGTTGGCGTACGACCCGGTGTGGCGGCCACCGGCCACCCCGGTGGACGACGCCGCCCGCCGCGACCCGACGCCGATCTCGCGGCGCAACTTCATCGAGCTGTGCGGGCGGCTGACGGTCGCCGACGAGCAGGTCTTCGAGGCCCTCTGGCGGCGGCTCGGGCTCTCGGTGGACTGGTCCCTGACGTACACGACGATCGGCCGGGTGGCCCGCGCCACCAGCCAGCGGGCGTTCGTGCGCAACCTGCGCCGGGGTGAGGCGTACCAGGCGGAGGCGCCAACGCTGTGGGACGTCGGCTTCGCCACCGCGGTCGCCCAAGCCGAACTGGAGGACCGGGACCGCCCCGGTGCCTACCACCGGCTGCGGTTCGCCGGGCCCGGTGGGCGCGAGGTGCTCATCGACACCACCCGGCCGGAGCTGCTGCCGGCCTGCGTCGCGCTGGTCTGCCACCCCGACGACGAGCGGTACGCCGACCTGGTGGGCGCGACCGTGCGCAGCCCGCTGTTCGACGTCGAGTTGCCGGTGCGCGCCCATCCGCTCGCCGATCCCGCGAAGGGCACCGGCGTGGCGATGGTCTGCACGTTCGGCGACCTCGCCGACGTGACCTGGTGGCGGGATCTCGACCTCGACACCCGGGTGGTCGTCGGCCGCGACGGCCGGCTGGTTCCGGAGCCGCCGGCCGGGGTGCCCGCGGGGCCGTACGCGGCGCTGGCCGGGCAGACCGTCAACGGCGCCCGACTGGAGATCGTCGAGATGCTGGCCGACGCGGGTGACCTGGTCGGCGAGCCGCGTCCGGTCACCCATCCGGTGAAGTTCTACGAACGCGGTGACCGGCCACTGGAGATCGTCTCGACCCGCCAGTGGTACCTGCGCAACGGCGGACGCGACGCCGACCTGCGGGCGACGCTGCTGGCCCGGGGCGCGGAGCTGCACTGGGTGCCGGCGCACATGAAGCACCGCTACGACAACTGGGTGGGCGGCCTGACCGGCGACTGGCTGGTCAGCAGGCAGCGCTTCTTCGGGGTGCCGGTGCCGGTGTGGTACCGGCTCGACGACACTGGCGAGCCGGACTGGTCCCACCCTCTCACGCCGGACGAGTCGGCGTTGCCGGTCGACCCGTCCAGCGATCCGGCGCCCGGTTTCGACGAGTCGCAGCGCGGCCGGCCGGGCGGCTTCATCGGCGACCCGGATGTGCTGGACACCTGGGCGACGTCGTCGCTGACCCCGCAGATCGTCGGCGGCTGGGAGACCGACCCCGACCTGTTCGCGCGGGTCTTCCCGATGGATCTCCGCCCGCAGGGACAGGAGATCATCCGGACCTGGCTGTTCGACAGCGTGGTCCGGTCGCACTTCGAGCACGGGGTGCTGCCCTGGCGGGACACCGTGCTGTCGGGCTGGATCCTCGACCCGGACCACAAGAAGATGGCCAAGTCCAAGGGGAACGTGGTCACCCCGCTCGCGCTGCTGGAGCAGCACGGCTCGGACGCGGTGCGCTACTGGGCGGCCAGCGGCAAGCCCGGCATGGACCTGGCCTTCGATCCGGCGCAGATCAAGGTGGGCCGCCGGCTGGCCACCAAACTGCTCAACGCGTCGAAGTTCGCGCTCGGCCTGGGCGCCGCGGACGCGCTGCGCGCCCCGTACGACAACTCCAGCTCGGCGCGTCTGACGCCACGCCGCGACCTGGAGCTGTCGGCCACCGCCCCGCTCGACCGGGCCATGCTCGCCGAACTGGGCACGGTGGTGAGCGCCGCGAGCACGGCCTTCGACGGGTACGACCACACGGCCGCCCTGCAGGCCACCGAGGCGTTCTTCTGGCGGTTCTGCGACGACTACATCGAGTTGGTCAAGGAACGGGCGTACGGCACCGGAGCGGCGGCCGACTCGGCCCGGGCGGCGCTGGCCTCGGCACTGTCGGTGCAGTTGCGGCTGTTCGCTCCCGTGCTGCCGTACGTCACCGAGGAGATCTGGTCGTGGTGGCGGTACGGGTCGGTGCACCGTGCGCCCTGGCCGACCACCTACGAGGTGGCCCGCACCATCGAGGGAACGGGCGAGCCCGCGCTGCTGCGGCTGGCCGGCGACGCGCTGGGTCAGGTGCGGCGGGCCAAGTCGGAGCGGAAACTGTCGATGAAGGCGGAGGTGCCGCTGGCCGAGGCGCTGGGCCCGGCGGCTCTGTTGGAGCGGCTCACCCTGGTCGCCGACGACCTGCGGGCGGCCGGACGGATCGGCAAGCTCGACCTCTTGCCGGACCGCACCCCGGAACTCGTGATCGCCTGCGCCTTCTGATGACGGGGTCCGCCGCCGCCCACCCCCCTCAGGCGGCGGACCGGCCCTCCCAGCCCGTCTCCAATTGGATCACCCGGACGTGGATCAGTTGCAGGGTCACACCGAGCAGCGCGCCGGTGAGCGCCAGCAGCGCCACCGCGCGGTGCAGACCACGGGCCAGCGGGTGGGCGGGCCGCCAGCCGTACGTGCCGGCGACCGCCAGGCAGGGCAGCGCCACCAGCAGTGGCCAGCCCTTCCCCATCGCCCCGAACATCAACAGCGCGCCCACCACGAACGCCAGCGTTCCGACGCAGGCGACGACGTAACCGGCGAAGGCACGACCGCCCCCGCGCGCCAGCAGTGGCCCGCCGCTGGCCGCGATCAACGCGGCCGGGATCAGGATGAAGCCGGCCCACCAGTGGAACCGGCCGCTGCCCTGGGCGGCCGTCGCAACCGTCGCGGACGCCAACCCGGCGACGGCCAGGCTGGTCAGCCAGGGCCGGCTGCTCCGGGAGTACTGGTCAGCCAATGGTCTGCGCTCCGCTTCGACACCCACGTCCACCAGCCTGGGCCCTGGTCCCGGTCCGGTCCATCCGGCCAGCCCTACCCGTCGCCGGAGGGTTGGCCGGACCCGTACCGCCGTCAGCTCGTCTCGCCGGCCACGCTGAACGAACGCAGGCGGTCGATCGCCAGCACGGTGAAGCCGACACTCACCAGCGCGGTCATCACGGCGGCGACGGGCACCGACACGCTGGCCTCCAGCAGCCCGCTCGGGGCGAGCCGGTCGGCGAGGGCGATCACGTACTGCTGGATGGAGAGCACCTTCGTGCCGCTGACGAAGTTGCCCAGCAACCCCTCCCAGATCAGCACGTAGACGAGACCGAGCAGCACCGGACGACGGGTGACGAGGCTGAGCGCGAGGAACAGCGCCGAGTACGCCAGCGCGCCGAGCGCGGACGCGGCGGCGAGCGCCAGTCCGAGGCGTACCGAATCGGCCAGCACGCCCGCGACGTAGAGCGGCACCGCGACGGTGGCCGCGCTGACCCCGGCGGCGACCGCAAGCTTCGGCAGCACGATCTGCCAGCGCGGCAGCGGCTTGGTGAGGAGGTGCACCACCGTGCCGTCGTCGATCTCCGCGCCCAGCACGCCCGTGCCGATGATCAGGGCCACCACCGGCAGTACCACCGCCAGGCCGAGGCCGACCAGCACCGGCGGGCCCCACTCGCGCGGGTCCACGCCCAGCGAACGGCAGAGGACGGCCAGGCCGAGCAGCACCAGCGGCAGGGGAAGTAGCAGCAGGAACCGACGCCGGCCGAACAGGCCACGCGCGGTGATCCAGGTAATGGTCGACATCTCAGGCCTCCACCAGGTAGGAGAAGACGCTCTCCAGGGACTCGTCGGACGGCACCAGCTGACGCACCCGGATGCCCTTGCGCAGGGCGATCCGGGACAGCGCCCGGGTGAAGGCGCCGTAGTCGCCGGCGCGCACGGTCAGGCCGGTACGGTCCAGCTCGACGCCGCTGACCGACGGCTCGGCGATCAGGGCGACGGCAAGCGCCCGGTCATCGGTGGAGCGCACCGCGAAGACATGCGGCCGGTTGGTCATGAGCCGACGGATGGTCCGGAAGTCGCCGGAGGCGGCCAACCGGCCCGCCACCATCACCTGCACCGTGCCGGAGACCTGCTCGACCTCCTCCAGGATGTGCGAGCTGAACAGGATCGTCCGACCGGAGTCGCCCAGCTTGTGCAGCAGCTCCATCATGTGCAGCCGCTGGCGCGGGTCCATCCCGTTGAATGGCTCGTCGAGGAGCAACACCTGCGGGTCGTGCACCAGCGCGGCGGCCACCCGCGCACGCTGTCGCATGCCCTTGGAGTACGTGCCGATCCGGCGGTCCTGCGCCGACTCCAACTCCACCAGGTCGATGGCCCGTCGGGCCGCCGCCGCCGGATCGGCCAGCCGGTGCAACTTGGCGCTGGCGAGCACGAACTCGTACGCGGTGAGGAAGCTCTGCACCGCCTCCCGCTCGCTGACCAGGCCCAGCCGACGGTAGACGTCGGGGTTGCGCCAGGTCGGCTCGTCGTCGAGGGTCACCGTGCCCCGCGACGGAGAGAGGAATCCGGCCATCATGTGCAGCAGCGTGGTCTTGCCGGCGCCGTTCGGGCCGAGCAGACCGGTCACCCCGGGGCCGAGGGTCATGCTGATGTCGTTGACGGCCACCACGTTGCCGTACCACCGGGACACCCCGGTCAGGCTCAGCGTGCTGCTCATCAGGAGGCGACCTTCCGGTAGCGGGCCAGCAGGAGGGCGGTCGCGCCGGCGACCAGCAGCACCGCGACCAGGGCGTAGACCGGGCCGAACCGACCGATCGACGGGCCGCCCTGGTCGTCGGAGACCAGCAGGTCACCGAGCGACCAGATGCCCACCCCCTGCACCAGGGTGGAGGGCGAGGCCAGCCCCGCCAGCTCGTTCGCCGCACGCGACGGCAGGATGCTCAGCACGCCCACGATCGGGGTGGTCATCAGGAAGACCGCGACCACGCCACCGGCGGCGAACGCGCGCTTGCCGGTCAGCGACGCGACCAGCAGGCCGACCGAGGCGAAGACCACCGCCCACAACCCGGCGTAGAGCAGCCCGGGGAGCAGGTCGAGCAGCTCGTTCCAGACGCCACGCAGCCCGTCCTTGGTGGTGAACGCGGCACCCAGGAACATCACCAGTTGCGGCCCACCGAGCAGCAGCCAGAGGCCGGTTACCAGCGCCAGCAACTTGGCGAGGGCGTAGTCGGACCGCGGCAGCGGGCGGGAGAAGTACAGCGGCAGCACACCACTGCGCAGGTCTCGGGAGACCAACTCCGGCGCGGCCACCGCCACGAAGAACAGGACCAGCCAGCTCATCGCGTCGGCGAACTGGGCGTACGTGGCGACCGGCTCACCGAGCTGGCTGCGTACGGCGGCCAGGGCCACCGCGACCAGGGTGACGATGCCGATCACCAGCCACGGGAAGATCTTGGCCTTGGCGCTGCGACCGAACCCGAAGATGGCGCGCAGACCGTGCAGGTAGAGCGCGCCGAAGACGTGCCGGCGGCCCAGTCGAGAACCCTCGTAGCGCTGGTAGCCGATGTCGTGGATGACGCCGGTGGGCGTGGACCGCACGGCGGATGACGGCTCAGGCATGGGTGAGCTCCCTCGTGGCGAAGAGTTCGGCCACCCGGTGCCGGCGCTGGTCCAGCCGGTGCAGCGGCAGGTCCAGTTCGGCGACCGCGCCGAGGATCAGGTCGTAGGTGCTGTCGTCGGCGAGCGGTACGAGCAGCAGTCGGCCGTCGCGCGCCACCGGCAGGTCGAGCGCGGTGAGTCGGGCGGCCAACTCCTCGGTGCCCTCGCTGACCTCGACGGCCAGCACGTCGGTGGCCGTCGTCATCGCGGAGATGTGGTCCGCGCGCAGCAGGCGACCGCCGTCGATGGCGATCAGCGTGTCGCAGATGCGCTCCACCTCACCCAGCAGATGCGAGCAGACCAGTACGGAGATGCCGAACTCGGTGCCGATCCGGTGCACCAGCGCCAGCATGGCGTCCCGCCCGGCCGGGTCCAGACCGTTGGTCGGCTCGTCCAGCAGCAGCAGGTCGGGGTCGTGGACCAGCGCCTGGGCCAGCTTGACCCGCTGCTTCATGCCCGTGGAGTAGCCGCCGACCGGCCGGTAGCGCTCCTCGTAGAGCCCGACGTGGCGCAGCGCCTCGGAGGCGCGCTCGCGGGCCACGGTGCGTGGCAGGCCGCTCATCCGACCGAGGTGGGTGACCAGCTCGGCGGCGGACAGGTCCGGTGGGAGGCAGTCGTGCTCGGGCATGTAGCCGACGCGGGCGCGAACCGCCGCCGATTCGGTGGTCGGGTCGATGCCGAGCACCGAGACCTGACCACTGGTCGGGGCGATCAGCCCGAGCAGAATCTTGATCAAGGTGGATTTTCCGGCGCCGTTCGCCCCCACCAGGCCAATGATCCCGGGCTCGACGGCGACGGTGAGGTCGGTGAGCGCGGTGACCCGACCTCCGTACGTCTTGGTGAGCGACTGGGTCGCGATCAGTGTCACAGGGCCAGCGTAGGGAGTCGATGCCCCGGGCGACACCGGCGCGCCCCCGGCGCTCCCCTGAAACTCGTCGCGGCGCACCCCTAAGGTCCGGTGGACGTTTGCGCCGGTCCCGCGTCCGGTCAGACCCCGCCGCCGGAAAGTCCACTCCGAGGTGACACGATTCACTTCCCGTTCACCCGGCAGCGTTCCGGGGGATATTCGACCGCCGACGCGGGAAGGATCGTGATGGTCGAGGTTGGCGTCCCCAAGGTGAGTGTCGTGGTGCCCGCGTACAACTGCGGCCCCCACCTCAAGAAGCTGGTGGCGTCGCTGCTGCGCCAGTCGTTACCGGCCGACGAGTTCGAGGCGATCTTCGTCGACGACGGGTCCACCGACGACACGGGTAAGCGGCTGGACCGGCTGGCCGCCCAGCATCCGCACATCCACGTGGTGCACATCGAGAACTCGGGCTGGCCGTCGCGCCCGCGCAACCTCGGCATCGAGCGGGCCCGCGGCGAGTACGTCTTCTTCGCCGACGACGACGACTGGTTCGCCGACCAGGCGCTGGAGCGGCTCTACGACTGTGCGAAGACGTACGACGCGGATCTCGTGATCGGGAAGATGGCCGGGCACGGGCGCGGCGTGCCCCGGGAGCTGTTCCGCAAGAACCGCTTCGACGCCACCCTGGAGAACGCTCCGCTGATCGACAGCCTGACCTGCCACAAGTTGTTCCGCCGCTCCTTCCTCAACGAGCACGGGCTGCGGTTCCCGGAGGGCGGCAAGCGGCGGCTGGAGGACCATTTACTGGTCGTGCGGGCCTACTTCGCGTCCCGCCGCACCTGCGTGCTGTCCGACTACACCTGCTACCACCACGCGCAGCGGGCCGATGCCCGCAACGTGACCGCCGCGCGGCTGGAGCCGTCGAGCTACTTCGCGAGCGTGCGCGACGCGCTGGACGTCGTCGACGCCCACACCGAGCCCGGGCAGCTGCGCGACCGGCTGCACCGGCGTTGGCTGCGCAACGAGATGATCAACCGGCTACGCGGCAAGCGGCTGTTGGACGCTCCCCGGGACTGGGTGGAGCAGGTCGCCGTCGAGGTCCAGAAGATCATCCAGGAGCGGTTCGCCCCCGGGGTCGCCGCTGGCCTGCCGCCGATACAGCGGGCCGTCGCCTACCTGGTCGAGCGGGGCCGGGTCGAGGACCTGCGGCGGCTGGCCCGCTGGGAGGCGGGCATCGCCGGGCACGGCAGGATCGACGCGCTCCAGCCGGACGAGCACGCCGTCACGGTGAGCGTGGCCGCCGAGCTGCGCTCCGCGCACCAACCGATCGGCTTCCGCGCCGACGGCGGGCGCGACGTGCTGGTGCTCCCGGTCAGCGAGATCTCCCCCGACGTGCTCGACTCCACCGCGCAGGTCCGTAAGGCACGTCTGGACATGGTCGCCCGCCGCCGGGAGACCGGCGACGAGATCTTCCTGCCGGTGACGTTCCAGATCGAGCGGGTCGCCGGCCCGGGCGGCGCGGAGACCGTCCATCTGGTGCACCGCGCCACCACCACGATCGACTTCCGGGCCCTCAACGGCGGTCGCACGCGGGGTAGTTGGCTCCTCAAGGCACGGATCACCAACGCCGGATGGACCGAGGACGCGCAACTGCCGCTGCTCTTCATCTGCCCGGCCGACGGCGCTGCTCCGCGTATCCGCGACGAGCGGAAGGTGTGGAACTGGCTGCGGTCGGCGGTGGGGCGCCGGGTACGGCGCTGACCCGACCGCTCGGGTCGTGGGGTGGCGGCCTCGACCGATCGGCGGTCAGCTGCGAAACTGTGTGCCGGTCAGCAAGTGGGGGTGTGGATGAGCAACGGCTGGGTGCTGCCCGACGAGGTGCTCCGGGACGCGCCGGCGTACACGCCGCGTCCCGGTGAGCTCGCGGATCTGGAGCTGCTGCTGACCGGCGCGTACGCCCCCCTGACCGGCTTCATGACCCGCGCCGACCTGGTCTCGGTGAGTCGACGCGGCCGGCTGGCCGACGGCACGCCGTGGCAGGTTCCGGTGACCCTGCAGGTGCCGGCCGCGCTGACACAGGGCTTCGACCCGCGCGATGAGGCCCGTCGGGCCCTGGTGCTGACCGACGGGGAGGGCGCGCCGGCGGCCGCCCTCGACGTGGCGGACGTCTGGCAGGTGCGCGAGGGCGTGGCGGGCGTGGGCGGCGCCCTCCGGCGGCTCGGCGACGGCGCTCACGGTCCTTTCCAGCGGCTGCGTCGCAGCCCCGAGGAGGTTCGCGCGCTGCTGCCCCCGGGTCGGGTCCTCGGGGTCATCGCCGACCGTCCGCTGCACCGGCCGCAGCTCGCCCAGATCGCACACGCCGCCCGTACCCTGGCCGCCCACCTGCTGGTGATGATCCCGGTCGGCGAGGGCGGTGTGGGTGGGCTCGCCCCGGAGGCGCTGGTGCGCACGATCTTCGCCGCCCGGGACCGGATGCCCCCGGCCACCCTGGTCGCCGTGCCGCTGTCGCACCGCCGGGACGAGATCAGCGACGCTCTGCTGCGAGCCCGCGTGTCCGCCGCGTACGGGGTCACCCACCTGCTCTCCACCGGGGAGATGCTCTCCGGCGCGGGTCTGCGGGTGCTGGTGCCCCGCGAGCTGGCGTACGACAACCGCGACGGGCAGTGGCGCTGGCGGGAGGACATTCCGCCGCGTAACCGTCGCCTCGCTCTCACCCAGGACGAGATCGACGACCTGCTCGACCGCGGCTTCCCCTTACCGGAGTGGCACACCCCTCCGGCCGTGGCGAAGGAGCTGGCCCGGGCCCGGCCGCCGCGTCGGCACCGAGGGCTCGTGGTGTTCCTGACCGGTCTCTCCGGCTCCGGCAAGTCCACCGTCGCCAGGGGTCTGGCCGACGCGTTGCGGGAGAACGGCGACCGGACGGTGACCCTCCTCGACGGCGACGTGGTACGCCGGGAACTCTCCGCCGGGCTGGGCTTCAGCAAGGCCGACCGGGACCTCAACGTCCGCCGGATCGGGTGGGTGGCAGCCGAGATCGCCCGGCACCACGGTGTGGGCATTTGTTGCCCGATCGCCCCGTACGCCGCGGCCCGCGCCACGGCACGGGAGATGGCCCTGGCCGCCGGGGCGGGCTTCGTGCTGGTGCACGTCGCGACACCGCTCGAGGTGTGCGAACAGCGGGACCGCAAGGGCCTGTACGCGCGGGCCCGTGCCGGTCTGCTGACCGGCATGACCGGCATCGACGACCCGTACGAGGCGCCGACGGACGCGGATCTGGTGCTGGACACCACCCACCTGAGCGTCGCGGAGGCGGTGCAGGCCGTCCTCGACCACCTGACCGAGACCGGCTGGGTGGAGTTGAAGATCCAGTCCGCCTGAGCCGACGCCCCACCCCTTTACTTCCGCCGCTGTCGGGCACGCGCTAGTGTTCATCTTTGTTGGAACACGTTCGACCACGTGAGAGTACGTGGACCCCGGGAGGCGCGGCGGATGCTCGCTCGACAGCGGCAGTCGGCCATCCTGGATCGGGTCCGTTCCGCGGGCGGTGTCCGGGTGACCGACCTGGCGACCGAGTTCGGCGTCTCCGACATGACCATCCGGCGCGACCTGGAGGCGCTGCACGAGCGCGGCCTGCTGGCCAAGGTGCACGGCGGGGCGACCGCGGCCGGCCCCAGCTCGACGGACGAGCCGGGCTTCCACGCCAAGTCCGTCCGACAACTGCCGGAGAAGGCCGCCATCGCGGACCGGGCGGCGCTGCTGGTCCGGCCCGGCGCGGCGGTCGCCCTCTCCGCCGGCACCACCACCGCCGAACTGGCACGCAGGCTGGTGGACGTTCCCGACCTGACCGTGGTGACCAACTCGCTGCCGGTGGCCGAGATCCTGCACGCCGGGGGCCGGCACGACCAGACGGTGGTGCTCACCGGCGGTGTCCGGACGCCGTCGGACGCGCTCGTCGGCCCGCTCGCGGTGGGCGCCGTCCGGCGGCTGCACCTCGATCTGCTCTTCCTCGGCGTCCACGGCATCACCGAGCGCGCCGGCTTCACCACACCGAACCTGATGGAAGCCGAGATCGACAGGGCGCTGGTCGCCGCGGCCGACCAACTGGTGGTGCTCGCCGACCACACGAAGTGGGGCACGGTCGGCATCTCCTCGATCGTCGAGCTGGCGGCAGCCCAGGTACTGGTCAGCGACGAGGCGTTGCCTCCGCCCGCGCGACGGGTGCTCGGTGAACAGGTCGGCGAGTTGATCATGGTTAAGGCGACGAGGGCGGGCCGCGCGACGCGCACGCCGACGAGTGAGGGGACGGCGCCGTGAAGCGCACCGCGATCGACCTGGCCGACGGCCGGGAGCTGATCTACTTCGACGAGAACGAAGACGCCGTCCGCGACCAGCCGGACCGCCGCGAGCTGCCGCCGCCACCACCCGCGTCGCAACTGCGCTACGACCCGCTGACCGACGAGTGGGTGGCGGTGGCCGCGCACCGGCAGACCCGCACCTTCCTCCCGCCCGCGAACGAGTGTCCCCTCGACCCGTCGGTGGGCGACCGACTGACCGAGATCCCCTCGCCGGACTACGACGTGGTGGTCTTCGAGAACCGGTTCCCCTCGCTGAGCGGCCGGGTCGCCGACGAGCCCGGCGAGATCACCCCGTTCACGCCGGTCCGGCCGGGCGTGGGTCGGTGCGAGGTGGTCTGCTTCACCTCCGACCACAACGCCTCCTTCGCCAGCCTCCCGCCGCGTCGCGTCCGCACGGTCCTGGACGCGCTCGCCGACCGGACCGAGGTGCTCGGCGAGCTGCCCGGGGTGGAGCAGGTGTTCTGCTTCGAGAACCGGGGCGTGGAGATCGGTGTGACGCTGCACCACCCGCACGGGCAGATCTACGCGTACCCCTTCGTGACGCCGCGCACCCGGGCGTTGCTGGCGGCGGCCCGCCGGCACGCCGAGCGGACCGGCGGCAACCTGTACGCGGACGTGCTGGCCGCCGAGCGTGCGGTCGGCGACCGGGTCGTCACCGAGAACGAACACTGGACGGCGTTCGTGCCGGCGGCGGCCCGCTGGCCGTTCGAGGTGCACGTCGCGCCGCGGCGCGTGGTGCCGGACATCCCGGCGCTCAGCGACGGCGAGCGGGACGCCTTCGGGCCGCTCTACCTGAATCTGCTACGCCGCTTCGACGGGCTGTTCGACATGCCGATGCCCTACATCGCGGCGTGGCACCAGGCGCCGGTGCGGATCGACCGCGAGCTGGGCCACCTGCACCTTCAGCTGTTCAGCATCCGGCGGGCCAAGGACAAGCTGAAGTACCTGGCCGGCTCCGAGTCGGGGATGGGCGTCTTCATCAACGACATCTCCCCCGAACGCGCCGCCGAACTGCTCCGCGCCGCCTGACCGGCCCGTCGGCCGCGTGCTCGACCGTGAGGGCCGGGGAACAGGGCGCGGGGGGCCCGGGACAGGGCCCCCCGCAGGGAAGGGACGGCTGGCTGTGCTCGACAGCCGGGAAGGCTGGCTGATCGGCACGCACACCGCGGTCGACCTCGGTCAACCTTCTGGACGCGACTGGCATCTCGTCCACCCTGGTCAACGAGGCGCGCCGGGCCGGGTGACGCCGCACGCGTGTCGCCCGCCGGACACAGCGGAGCCCGCCGGCGGGTGCCGGCGGACTCCGGTGGTGACGCTGTCGGATCAGGCGGAGAGCCGGCGAGCCAGGTTCTCGTCGAGCGCGTTCATGAACTCGTCGGTGGTCAGCCACGGGGCGTCGCGCGAGATGAGCAGCGCGAGGTCCTTGGTCATCTGGCCGCCCTCGACGGTGTCGATGATGACCTGCTCCAGGGTGTTGGCGAACTCGGTGACCGCCGGCGTGCCGTCCAGCTTGCCCCGGTGGGCCAGGCCCCGGGTCCAGGCGTAGATCGACGCGATCGGGTTGGTCGAGGTCTTCTCGCCCTTCTGGTACTGCCGGTAGTGCCGGGTGACAGTGCCGTGCGCGGCCTCGGCCTCGACGGTACGGCCGTCCGGGGAGAGCAGCACCGAGGTCATCAGACCCAGCGAGCCGAAGCCCTGCGCGACGGTGTCGGACTGCACGTCACCGTCGTAGTTCTTGCAGGCCCAGACGTACCCGCCCTCCCACTTGAGCGCGGCGGCGACCATGTCGTCGATGAGCCGGTGCTCGTAGGTGAGGCCGGCGGCGTCGAACTCGGCCTTGAACTCGGCCTCGAACACCTCGGCGAAGATGTCCTTGAACCGGCCGTCGTACGCCTTGAGGATGGTGTTCTTGGTCGACATGTAGACCGGGTAGTTGCGGTCCAGGCCGTACCGGAACGAGGCCCGGGCGAAGTCCCGGATCGACTCGTCGTAGTTGTACATGCCCATGGCGATGCCGCCGCCGGGGAAGTTGGCGACCTCCATCTCCATCGGCGCGCCGCCGTCGGCCGGGGTGTAGGTGATGGTCACCGTGCCCGGGCCGGGGACGACGAAGTCGGTGGCCTTGTACTGGTCACCGTGGGCGTGCCGGCCGATGATGATCGGCTTGGTCCAGCCGGGGACCAGCCGCGGCACGTTGGACATGATGATCGGCTCACGGAAGACGACGCCGCCGAGGATGTTGCGGATGGTGCCGTTGGGCGACCGCCACATCTTCTTCAGGCCGAACTCCTCGACCCGGGCCTCGTCCGGGGTGATGGTGGCGCACTTGACGCCGACGCCGTGCTCCTTGATGGCGTTGGCGGCGTCAATGGTGACCTGGTCGTCGGTCTCGTCGCGGTACTGGATCGACAGGTCGTAGTAGTGCAGGTCGACGTCGAGGTAGGGCAGGATCAGCTGCTCCCGGATCTGCTTCCAGATGATCCGGGTCATCTCGTCGCCGTCGAGCTCCACGACCGGGTTGTTTACCTTGATCTTCGCCATCGGCCGGCGCTCCTCTCGGGGGACACGTGCTCAAGCAGTACGAGCGTACTGCAATTGGGCCGGCAGCCCCCAGCCGGCCTCTGCCGAGCGGTGAAATTGGGCTGCACGGCACAGCAGTTCCCTGACACCATCGCGCGATGCCACTGAGCCGCACCTTCGGGTCTATCACGGCCACGGCGCTCACCGACGGCGAGGGCGCCTTCTTCCAGCTCCGCGACGAGGCATTTCCGCACGCCACGGCCGCGCACTGGGCGGAGGCCGACCGCCGCCACCCCACCTCCCCCACCGCCCACCTCCCCCACCGCCCACCCACCCACCCGCCCGCCCCCGTTGATCATGAGGTTATCGCCCCCTCACGCGGCGTGTTGGAGTAATAACCTCATGATCATCGAGCGGGTGGACGTGCGGGCCCGGTGATGACGCGGTGATCAAGAAGTTTGCGTCAGGAATTGGGGCTTTGGTGACGCAAACTTCTTGGTCAACCGGGGCGGGCGGGCGCGGGGAGTCCCGGGCGTGGAGCCGGCTCGGGACGCGGAAACCGGCTCGGGACGCGGAAACCGGCTCGGGACGCGGAAACCGGCTCGGGACGCGGGGGCTGGGATGGGGCCGCAGGGGCTGGGATGGGGCCGCGGGGGCTGGGGTGGGGTGCGGGGGCTGGGGTGGGGTGCGCGAAGGGCGCGCCGGCTTGGCCGGCGCGCCCTTTCCGTGCTGCTGGGTGGATCACATGCTGGAGATGTCGCCCTGCTTCGCGCGCACGGCCTCGGCTGCGGCCAGGAGGCTGGCCCGCTCGTCGGCGTCCAGGTCGGTCTCGACGACCCGACGGACGCCCTCGGCGCCGATCTCGGCCTCGACGCCCAGGTAGACGCCGGAGATGCCGTACTCGCCGTCGACCCAGGCGCAGACCGGCATGACGTCGCCGGAGTCCTCAGCCACGGCCTTCGCCATCCGAGCGGCGGCAGCGGACGGGGCGTAGTACGCCGAACCGGTCTTGAGCAGCGCGACCACCTCGGCGCCGCCGTTGCGGGTCTTGACGACCAGTTCCTCGATCTGCTCGGCCGGCATGGCGTCACGCAGCGGCTTGCCGTTGACGGTGCTCTTCGACGGCACCGGGACCATGGTGTCGCCGTGCGAGCCGAGGGTCAGCGTGCGTACCGACGCCACGGGCACGTTCAGCGCCTCGGCGACGAAGTTGCTGAACCGGGCGGTGTCGAGCATGCCGGCCTGACCGAGCACCCGGTTCTTGGGGAACTGGGTGGCGATCTGCGCCAGGGCGGTCATCTCGTCCAGCGGGTTGGAGACGACGATGACGACGGCGCTCGGGGCGTACTTGGCGACGTTCTCGGCGACCTGGCGGACGATCTTGGCGTTGGTCTCCAGCAGGTCCATCCGGCTCATGCCCGGCTTGCGGGGCAGACCAGCGGTGATGACGACGACGTCGGAGCCCTCGATGGCCTCGTAGCCCTCACCGTTCGGGCCGGTGGTCACGCCGACGACCTTGGTCTCGAAGCCCTCGATGGCCCGCGACTGGTTGAGGTCGAGCGCGAGGCCTGCGGGCTTGCCCTCCACGATGTCGGTGATCACGACGGTGTCGAAGACGTCGTACTCGGCCAGGCGCTGCGCGGTGGTGGAGCCGTAGAAGCCAGCCCCGACGACAGTGACCTTCTTACCCATGGTCGTCCCACTCCCTGATACCAGTCGGTTTTCCGGACCGTATCAGTCATCCTGGCACCGAACGGGCCAGGGGCGGCGGCCATCGTCGGGATGGGGCGAACGTCACCGGCGTCACCGGCGCACGGGTCAGCCGCGCTCGGCGCGCTCCACCACGTTTGTCAGCAGCATGGCGCGGGTCATCGGGCCGACACCGCCCGGCATCGGGACGAGCGCGCCGGCCGTCTCGGCCACCTCCGGGTCGACGTCCCCGGTGTAGCGGCCCTTGCCGTCGGGGCCGATCACCCGGGTGATGCCGACATCCACGACCACCGCGCCCGGGTTGATCATGTCGGGGGTGAGCAGGCCCGGTACGCCGGCCGCGACGATGACGATGTCGGCGGCACGCGTGTGCGAGGCGAGGTCGAGGGTGCCGGTGTGGCACAGGGTGACGGTGGCGTTCTCGCTGCGACGGGTGAGCAGCAGGCCGAGTGGACGGCCGACCGTGTTACCTCGGCCGACGACCGCCACGGTGGCGCCGCGCAGCGCGACGTCGTGGCGGCGGAGCAGCTCGACGATGCCGCGCGGGGTGCAGGGCAGCGGGCCGTCGTAGCCGAGGACGAGGCGGCCCAGGTTGACCGGGTGCAGGCCATCGGCGTCCTTGTCCGGGTCGATCAGCTCCAGCACCCGCTGGGTGTCCAGGTGGGCGGGCAGCGGTAGCTGGACGATGTAGCCGTGGCACGCCGGGTCGGCGTTCAGCTCGGCCAGGACGTCGTCGACCTGCTGCTGGGTGGCGTCGGCCGGCAACTCCCGGCGGATCGAGGCGATGCCCACCTCGGCGCAGTCACGGTGCTTGCCGTTGACGTACGCCTGGCTTCCCGGGTCGGCGCCGACCAGGACCGTGCCGAGACCGGGGGTGATGCCGCGCTCCGCGAGAGCCTTCACCCGTGTCCGCAGCTCGTCCTTGATCTCGGCTGCGGTTGCCTTGCCGTCCAGAAGCGTCGCCGTCACGACCAGATCGTCTCATGTCCGGCAGCCGGCGATCCCGGGACCTCGTTCCGGGCGGCTGTCGAAGCCCGGTCACCCACCAATCGGTAACGAAGAGTCACGTGCACTTCATCACTATGAGTGACACTGCGTGGAACCGATCACAGCCGAAACGGTCGGAGTCCGCAGGCGCGGCCGAGACTGGACGACGCGCCGAAGGGCGTCGAATCCACCTCAGCCGAGCACGAAGACGGCCCAACTCGTCGGAGATTGCGCAGGCCAGAGCCACCTGTCCGGTTTGGGCTAGCACGCGGTGTCGTGCCACGCAAGCAAGGCGTCGTCGGACCGTTACGTGCTCGCAACCGGGTCGTTGTCGACAGCCGGTAACCGACCTACCGTTGCCGCTTGTTGCGCAGCGTAAACCCAGCGTCGGGTCTGACTGCGCAGCGTGAGGAGATGAGGAGGCTCTATGCGAGTTCGTAGACTCGCCGCCTGGACCGCCCTCCCGCTCGCGGTGACGCTGGGCCTCGCGGCCTGCGGCAGCGGCGGAGACGGTGGATCCGGCGGCAGCGGCACGTCGGCCGTCAGCATCCAGATCGGCGAGCCGAAGCACCTGGTTCCCACCAACACCACCGAGACGGCCGGCGCACAGGTCCTCACCGGCCTGTTCAGCCCGCTCGTCGACTACGACGCCCAGAACAAGCCGTACGAGGTCGCCGCGCAGTCGGTCACGTCGTCCGACAACAAGGTCTGGACGATCAAGCTCAAGGACGGCTACACCTTCCACAACGGTGAGAAGGTCACGTCCGAGGACTACATCAACGCCTGGAACTACGGCGCGTACGCCCCCAACGGTCAGGACAGCAACTTCTTCTTCGAGAAGATCGCTGGTTACGCCGACCTGCAGGGCGACAAGCCGAAGGCCAAGGAGCTGTCCGGGCTGAAGAAGGTCGACGACCTGACCTTCACCGTGACGCTCTCCGAGCCGTACATCGACTTCCGGACGATGCTCGGTTACACCGCGTTCTACCCGATGCCGGACGCCGCGTTCTCGGCGCCGGGCGTGCTCAAGGACTCCTACGAGCAGGCCCCGATCGGGCAGGGCCCCTTCAAGATGAAGGGCACCTGGCAGCACGACAGCAAGATCGACATCGAGCGCTACGACGCGTACCCGGGCGAGAAGCCCAAGGCCAAGGACATCGAGTTCCGGATCTACCAGCAGCTCACCGCGGCCTACGCGGACGTCCTGGCGGACAACCTGGACGTGCTGCCGACGATCCCGACCGAGAGCCTGAGCACCGCGCCGACCGACCTGGGCGACCGGTACCAGACCAGCCCGATGTCGTCGTTCCAGTTCCTGGCGTTCCCGACGTTCGACAAGGACTACGCCAACCCGGACGTCCGCAAGGCGATCTCGATGGCGATCGACCGTGACGAGATCACCAAGTCGGTCTTCAAGGGTTCGCAGCAGTCGGCGCGCTCCTTCGTCTCGCCGGTCCTGCCGGGCTACCGGGAGAACACCACGGGCAAGGCGGGCGAGTTCAACCCGACCGAGGCCAAGAAGCTCTACCAGGCCGCTGGTGGCCCGTCCAAGATCGTCATCTCCTACAACAGTGACGGCGGTCACAAGGACTGGGTCGACGCCACGGTCAACCAGCTCAAGGCCAACCTGGGTGTCGACGCCGTCGGTGTCGCCGAGCCGAAGTTCGCCGACCTGCTGACCAAGGTCGAGAAGAAGCAGCCGGTGGGCGCGTTCCGGATGGGCTGGGTCATGGACTACCCGAGCATGGAGGACTACCTCGGCCCGCTGTACAGCACGAACGGCTCGTCGAACTACTACGGCTACAGCAACCCGGAGTTCGACAAGCTCGTCAAGGAGGGTTCCGCCGCCAAGACGCAGGACGAGGCGATCGCCAAGTACCAGCAGGCGGAGGACATCCTCGCCAAGGACATGCCGGTGATCCCGCTGCGCTTCGGCCAGAACGTGTACGGCCACTCGTCCAAGGTCAAGAACGTGGAGATGGACCTGTTCCAGCGGGTCAACCTCGTCAAGATCGAAGCGGCCAGCTGAGCTGACCAACGGTTGCGGGTCACCCAGGCAACGACGCCCGGGTGGCCCGGACCTCGCTATCCGGCACGGGCCGCACGCGGGCCAGGAGTCGGTGGCGCCGGCCTCCCCCGGGCCGGACGGCACGTCTCGGATATTTCGGGTACGACCAGAGATGCCGTCCTGCGACCCTTTCGCATATTTCCGGAGAGACTGCTAAGCATGTTCCGCTACATCTTGCGGCGCCTACTCCAGGTGGTCCTGGCATTCTTCGGGACCACCCTGATCGTCTACGCGCTGATGTTCGCCGGCCAGGGCGACCCCATCCAGGCACTCGCGGGCGAACGCCCGGTGACGCCGGCCCAACGGGCCTACCTGACGGAGAAGTACCACCTCGACGCGACAGGCGTCGGCGGTTTCTTCTACCGCTACTTCGACTACGTCAAGAGCCTGCTCCAGGGTGACCTCGGCCAGTCACTGACCGGCCGCCAGATCGGTGACATCCTGCAAGGGGCCTGGCCGGTCACCCTCAAGCTCGCGCTCATCGCGCTCGCCGTGGCGATCATCTTCGGAGTCAGCGCGGGCGTGGTCGCCGGCATCCGCCGGGCCAGCATCTTCGACAACTCGACGCTGGTGCTGACCCTGCTCGTGCTGGGCATCCCGACGATCGTGCTGGCGCCGCTCGCCCAGTACTTCCTGGGCGTCAAGTGGCAGCTCTTCCCGCCCACCGCCGGCTCCCAGCCGACGTTCTACGCGCTGCTGCTGCCGGGCATCGTGCTCGGCTCGCTGTCGCTGGCCACCGCCCTGCGGCTGACCCGTACCTCGGTGGCCGAGAACCTGCGCGCCGACTACGTCCGGACCGCGCGGTCCAAGGGCCTGGTCAAGCGCCGCATCGTCACCGTCCACGTGCTGCGCAACTCGCTCATCCCGGTGGTCACCTTCCTCGGTGTGGAGCTGGGCAACCTGATGAGCGGCGCGATCATCACCGAGGGCGTCTTCAACATCCCCGGCGTGGGCTTCAACCTCTTCCGCGGCATCCGCACCGAGGACGGCCCCCTGGTGGTGGGCATCGTGAGCGTGCTGGTCGTGGTCTACCTGGTCTCGAACCTGGTGGTGGACGTCCTGTACGCCGTACTCGACCCGAGGATCCGCTATGAGTGAGCGCAGCGAACGAATCATCAGCGCAGCGTGTCTGGGCTCTCAGGCCGGCATCGAGCGCAGCGAGGTGTCGGCATGAGTGACTTCGAAACCGTGGCGGCCAGCGAGAACCAGGCCGCACGGCGTGGCCCCTCGGGCGAGCCCGGCACCCCGAACCAGGTCGGTGCGCCGCAGAAGCCGCGCAGCCTGGCCGGCGACGCCTGGCGCGACCTGCGCCGCAACCCGATCTTCTGGATCTCGCTGGCACTGGTCGTCATCTTCACCCTGATGGCGCTCGCCCCCGGCGTGTTCACCGCCAACAGCCCGAACGACTGTCTGCTGTCCCGCCAGCACGCCGGGCCGTCCGGCGCGGCCATCTTCGGGTACGACTTCCAGGGCTGCGACACGTACTCCCGGGCGGTCTACGGCACGCGGGCCTCGCTGCTGGTCGGCGCGCTCGCCGCGCTCGGCACCGGCATCATCGCGCTGGTCGTCGGCATGCTGGCCGGGTACTTCGGCCGCTGGGTCGACGCCGTGCTCTCGCGGGTGATCGACGTGGTGCTCGGCATCCCGCTGCTGCTCGCGGCGATCGTGCTGCTCAAGCGGGTGTCCAGCGACAGCGAGAACGCCCGGATCGCCGCGGTGATCTTCGTGCTGGCCATCCTGGGCTGGACCACCGCCGCCCGGGTGGTGCGCTCCTCGGTGATCACCGCCAAGGAGCAGGACTACGTGGCGGCGGCCCGGATGCTCGGCGCCGGCAACGGCCGGATCATGTGGCGGCACATCCTGCCGAACTCGCTGGCCCCGGCCATCGTCGTGCTGACCATCGCGCTCGGCTCGTTCATCGCCGCCGAGGCGACGCTGTCCTTCCTGGGCATCGGCCTGAAGGCGCCGACCATCTCGTGGGGCCAGGACATCGACACCGGCCGGATCCACATGCGGGAGGCGGCGACGCCGCTGATCGTCCCGTCGGCCTTCCTCGCGCTGACCGTGCTGGCGTTCATCATGCTCGGCGACGCGATCCGTGACGCCTTCGACCCGAAGCTGCGGTGACATCCCATGACCCACTCCACCGTCGAACCCACGCCCGCCTCCGCCACTGGCGAGGGCGGCCACCTGCTGGAGCTGCGGGACCTGCACGTCGAGTTCCGGACCAACGAGGGCGTGGCCCAGGTCATCAACGGCGTGTCGTACCACCTGGACGCCGGGGAGACCCTCGCCGTGCTCGGCGAGTCCGGCTCCGGCAAGTCGGTCACCGCCCAGGCGATCATGGGCATCCTGGACACCCCGCCCGCGTTCGTCCGCTCCGGCCAGATCCTCTACCGGGGTCAGGACCTGCTCACGGCATCCGAGGAGCAGCGCCGGCAGGTCCGCGGCAAGGAGATCGCAATGATCTTCCAGGATGCGCTGTCCGCCCTGAACCCGGTGTTCCCCGTGGGGTGGCAGATCGGCGAGACGCTACGCCAGCGCTCCGGCATGTCCCGGGGCGACGCCCGCCGCCGCGCCGTCGAGCTGATGGACCTGGTCAAGATCCCGGGTGCCGCCAAGCGGATCGGCGACTACCCGCACCAGTTCTCCGGCGGCATGCGGCAACGCGTCATGATCGCCATGGCTCTGGCGCTGGACCCGAAGGTGCTGATCGCCGACGAGCCCACCACCGCGCTCGACGTCACCGTGCAGGCCCAGATCATGGACCTGCTGGCCGACCTGCGCCGCGACCTCGACATGGCGATGATCCTGATCACCCACGACCTGGGTGTGGTCGCCGGCGTCGCGGACCGGATCGCGGTCATGTACGCGGGTCGGATCGTCGAGCACGCCGACGTCCGCTCGCTCTACAAGGCGCCCGCCCACCCGTACACGAAGGGGTTGTTGGAGTCGATCCCGCGGATGGACGTCCGCGGCCAGGAGCTGTCGACGATCAAGGGGTTGCCGCCGAACCTGATGCGCATCCCCTCCGGCTGCCCGTTCCACCCCCGGTGCCCGTACGTGCAGCAGGTCTGCGTGGACGTGGTGCCGCACGACCTGGTCCTCGGCGACGGCCGGACCAGCGCTTGCCACTTCGCGCAGGAGGTCCGTGATGACAGCGCCCGCTAGCTCCACCAAGGTCCGGGGCGAGACCATCCTCTCCGTCGACAACCTGGTGAAGCACTTCCCGATCAGTCAGGGTGTGCTCTTCCAGCGGCAGATCGGCGCCGTCAAGGCCGTCGACGGCGTCAGCTTCGAGCTGCGCCGGGGCGAGACGCTGGGCGTGGTCGGCGAGTCCGGCTGCGGCAAGTCGACCCTCGCCCGGCTGCTGATGCGGCTGGAGACGCCCACCTCCGGGCGGGCCACCCTGGAGGGCAGGGACCTGTTCAAGGCGTCCGGGTCCGAGCTGCGCCGGCTGCGCCGCAACATGCAGATGGTCATGCAGGACCCGTACACGTCGCTGAACCCACGGATGACTGTCGGCGACATCATCGGCGAGCCGTTCGAGATCCACCCGGACGCCGCTCCCAAGGGCAGCAAGGCCAAGCGGGTCCAGGAGTTGCTGGACGTCGTCGGGCTGAACCCGGAGCACATCAACCGGTACCCGCACCAGTTCTCCGGCGGTCAGCGTCAGCGCATCGGCATCGCCCGGGCGCTCGCGCTGCGGCCCGAGGTGATCGTCTGCGACGAGCCCGTCTCGGCGCTGGACGTCTCCATCCAGGCCCAGGTGATCAACCTGCTGGAGCAGCTCCAGGACGAGTTCGGGCTGTCGTACATCTTCATCGCCCACGACCTGTCCGTGGTGCGGCACATCGCCGACCGGGTCGCGGTCATGTACCTCGGTCGGATCGTCGAGATCGGCACCGAGGACGAGATCTACGAGCGCGCCACCCACCCGTACACCCAGGCCCTGCTCTCGGCCGTGCCGGTGCCGGACCCGGAGGTACGCGACCAGCGCAACATGATCCGGCTGGTCGGTGACGTGCCGAGCCCGGCCGACCCGCCCAGCGGCTGCCACTTCCGGACCCGCTGCTGGAAGGCCCAGGAGATCTGCGCGGTCGAGGACCCGCAGACGGTCCCGAGAGCGGCCGACCCGCACCCGTCCGCCTGCCACTTCGCCGAACTCCGCCCCCCAACCCCGGCCTGACCCAACCCCGGCCTGGCCCAGCCCCAGCCCCAGCCCCAGCCCCAGCCCCATCATGGAGTTGTGGTGGCCGTTTTGTCGGCCGGCCGGCGCCCCTTTTATGAGGCACCACAACTCCATGATGGACGGGGGCGGGGGCGGGCAGCCAGGGTTGGCGAGTGGTTAGGGCCCGTGCGAGATTTACTTGGTCGATTTCAGGTTGGATGTCTTGTTCAGTGGGATTTCCGGGGTCGGTCCAGGG